>JBOFSL010000080.1:0-2048 GCA_051651525.1 Culicoidibacterales bacterium
CGTTTCGGCAGAAGAGCTAGAACAAACAGTGTTATATGATTTGAGAGAACCAATTAGCTCACGTGTTTTTCGTCAGCAAATTGAAGAACTCACTAAAGCTGGAATAACTCCGTATGTTGTGTTAACAGCGGAAACAAAATATAGCCCGACTGTACTATTTGAAATTCAAAATTTTATTGAAACTGGACAAATTGAACTTGGTCTTGCTTCGACATGGATGTCGACAGAAGAGATGCTAAGTCAAAAACCCAAAATTAGTACGTTTACATTTCGAAAATTAATTGATTTTGATCAAGAAACAGTCATACCTGCCAACCAATCAGCCAATCCATTTGTTTTTATTACAGATGAACCCGGTGAAATGACGAGTGTATTTTCACTTCTTGATCCTGAACAGCAACAAACGGTGATAATTCAACCAGAGAGTTTTAGCATTAGCACAATTGATATGTTTGTGGGTGAGCAAAATGTCAAACGAACAGAAAATCAAACAACATTTCGTTATTTCCAACCAGTTGGTCCATATCATATCCTCGAACAGTTTGGTTTAGGCATAATTATCTTTTTTAGTGTATTAATTCTGATTTTCACAATCACGATTATTATTTCAAGAGTAATAACTGCGAGAAAATTTGAAGGTAGGAGATAACCATGACTACAATTTTAAGATTATGTATAGAGTTAACTTATTTATTTGTCATGTTTTCAATGTGGTTTTCAATTATTTTAGCTTTAGTTTTGATGGTTGGTTCAATCGCACATTACTATTTAGAACTAAGAACTCAAATTGAGTTTCCTGAAAATACAGCACATTTGCCAACTGTCACCATTTTAGTTCCAGCTCATAATGAGGGAATCGTGATTTCAACAACAGTAAGAAGGATTTTAAATTTAAATTATCCAAAAGAAAAATTACATTTACTTGTGATTAATGATAATTCTCAGGATGATACTGGTGAGCAATTAGCAAGAGTTCAACGTGAATATTCGGATCGCCCATTTAAAGTGCTCACAACAACGCCTGAAAATGGTGGTAAAGGAAAATCACATGCGTTAAATTTAGCTTTGCAACAAGTCGATACCGATTTAATTGCAATCTATGATGCTGATGCTGCACCAGAAAAAAATGCCTTGATGCTACTCGTGTTAAAATATTTAGAAAGTGACGACTACATTGCTGTCTTTGGACGAAATAAAGCACGAAATCGGGATCGGAACTTTTTAACGAAATGCATTAATTTAGAACTTGTTGTCAGCCAACGTGTGATTCACACTGGTCGGTGGTTCTTATTTAAAATTGGTCAAATTCCTGGGACGAATTTTATTGTTGAGCGTGAATTTTTGGAGTCACAAGGTGGTTGGGATACAAAAGCCTTATCGGAAGATACGGCGTTAGGTTTTTCTATTTTACAATCAGGGAAAAAAATCGCATTAGAATCACGTTCTGAAGCGTATCAACAAGAACCTGAGGACTTAGCAACTTATATGAAACAGCGAAAACGCTGGGCAAAAGGGAATTTCTATGTGATTGTCAAAAACTTTACTGACTTTTTTTCGATTAAATATTCATGGCGTGTAAAATTAGAATTATTCTTTTATACAGCAACATATTTTTGGTTTATGATAACTGTAATTATTTCAGATATCTTATTTATTTTAGGAGTAACTGCATTTATACTTTCACCAATATTTCCGCAATTCACTGAAGTTTTCGATTTGCGAATTTATTTGAATTTTACTTTTGCATGGCTTTGTTTAGCATTAATCTATGCACTTCAAATCAACATGGCTCTTGCCTTTGATAAAGGTCAAAGTACACTAGCAAACTTCTTATTATCACTTGTGAGTTATGTTACATATTCACAAATATTTTTAGTAATTTCCGTTCAGGCACTCTTCTCATTTATCGGTGATAAAATTTTCAATCGTGAATTTAAATGGGAAAAGACCAAACGGTTTTAAGAAAGGATATTCACATGAAAAAGAAAATAAGTTTATGTTCGATGCTCGCACTACTTGTTGCTAGTAGCCTACTTTTACCCGTAGTG
>JBOFSL010000081.1:0-1365 GCA_051651525.1 Culicoidibacterales bacterium
GGAAAAGTCATGGCTGCGTGGGCACAATTATTATTGGAAAGGCTTATGTATTGGTTTGAGCATAGTAGTACGTTGATTCAATTTTTATTTGCGAATTATGCTTTTTTAGGACCAATTCTAGGAATTGGGTTACCGATGATTGAATCATTTTTACCGTTTTTACCGTTAATGGGAATGACGGTTTTAAATGTTGTTGTTTTTGGTCCAATTGTAGGGTTTATATATACGTGGGTTGGAACAACACTCGGTTCGTATTTAGTATTCTTGGCAGTACGTTACTTGATTCATGATTGGGCATGGCACATCATTGATTATCGAATTCCAAAACAAGCTGAAGTAATTCGGCGACTTTTACAAAAAATTGAACGGCGTGGGCTTGGTGTGATTTTCATTTTCTATGGTCCGATGACGCTCATCGTCTCGTCAGCACTGTTAAATGTGACCGCAGGTTTGGCGAACATTAGTAAAAAAACTTTTTTCATCGGCTTAGCAAGCGGAAAATTTATTGCAATTGCCTTTTCGACGTTAATTGGTCGCGGAGTAACGCAAATTTTTGATAATCCGTTTTTCTTAGTCGGGAGTGTAGTCGGTATGCTCGGGTTATACGGACTTACACGAATAATTGAAAAAAAATATTTTATTGATGAAACAACAGAAATAATTTAAACAGCACAGATGTGCTGTTTTTTTTTAGCAAAACACAAGGGAAAAAACAGTAGATAGTGATTGTATCAAAAAAAAAACTTGATAAACTCAAAGAAGTGATAAAAAACGACGAAGTTAGGTGGAGCGATATGAAAATTATGGGGAAATATTTAAAAGGCTACTGGTTACCATTTACGATTTCAATCGTATGCGTAATTGTTTCGGCGAGTGCAATGCTATTACAACCACGCCTATTACAAACAATTATTAATGAAGGAATTGCTGCCCAAGCCGGCCCAAATCAAGCAATTATTAATCAATACGGCTTGATTTTAATTGTAATTGGGGTGATTGGTTTAATTGCCGGAATTATTAATACGATTTTAGGCGCAAAAATTTCTTTGGGAATCGGCGCTCAAATTCGTGAGGATGCTTTTAAAAAAATTCAAACATTTTCATTTACGAATATCGAAACTTTTAGCACGAGTAATTTAGTTGTGCGTTTAACAAATGATATCAACCAAATTCAAATGTTTGTGATGATGGCGGTCCAATCATTGTTTCAAATCCCAATTTTATTTATTGGAAGTTTTATTTTAGCAATGGCAGCATTACCAGAGTTATGGTGGATTATTGTGTTATTGATTGTCAGTGTGCTTATTTTATTAGGCTTGGCATTGAGTCGAGCAATTCCATTTTTTAAAAAGTTACAAAAGAGTT
>JBOFSL010000082.1:0-8026 GCA_051651525.1 Culicoidibacterales bacterium
TGGAAGCTTATTTGCCATGGGCAGAAAAGATTCAAGTAACTTGTGCCAAAATATAACAATATGAAAAGCTCACTGCTTCTGGATTTATTGTACCAAGGCAGTGAGCTTTTTTATATACGGTGGATAGTTACTTGCTTACGAATAAGTGGGATAATAACGATATAAAATACGAAAAATCCAAAGTGAGATGATTCGAATGAGAACAACAAACTATGGTTGGCATGAGGCTTTGAACGAACAAGAAGATTTGCCTCCACCAAGTTATCAACAGTTGAATAATTTTTTTGAAAAATTCAACATCTAAAAACTGGTGAAATACCCAACACTGTGACATGTCATTAACCGGATAAAAACATAAAAATGCTCCGAACTTCTTATTCGGAGCATTTTTTTATTCGCTTTTTTGTGGACGTAAATCAGTTGTTTTTTCAGGAATGAGTGTTTCAAATTGTCGGAAGAAAAGACTTGGAATTTGACAGCTAATAGCCAATTGTTGTTTGGCCCGTGTAATTGCGACATAATGAATACAACGTTCTTCAGCAAATGCTTCTTGGCTGTACTCATAGAAATTCAATCCGACAAAATAGATATTGGTAAACTCTAAACCTTTGGCAGCATGGACTGTCATCAGTTTTAAGCTATCATTAAAGCGTTGAATCTTGTTTACTTCATACTCACGTCGTAAATGTTCTATTTCAAGTAAGAGGTTTTCAAGTGTCGCTTTTTTGTGGTTATGTTGGAAATCTTTGATAAATTGTCGAAGAGTAAAAAACATCGCAAATTCATCATCTTGTTGGCGGTTTTGTTTTTGGGCAAGCTGACCTAACCATTGACTGACATTGAAATAATCATCAGCTAAATCAAGAAGTTCCTCCCATTTTCCAGTTGTTTGGCAGGCTTTGAGAAACTGCTCGGTTAATTGAACGAAGCGTTTAATAATTTGGTGCTCACGAGGTGTAATCTCAAGTTTGGTTGGGATTTTTTTTAATATAGCAAATAGCGATTGTTGTTGCTGCTTAGCGGTTTGGCGAAGGAGATGAATTGTTTGGTGACGTAAAAACTTACTTGGGTATTTTAACATCATTTCGCAGGCATCATCATTTTGTGGATTGTCACTAAAAGCAAGGTAGGCAAGAAGTACTCGTGTTTCTTGTTGATTGAAGTAAGAATCTTGATTGACAATTAAGTATGGTAAGTTTGCATCAAGACAAGCATGTTCAAAAGCTGCAGCTTGAGCATTCGAGCGGAATAAAATTGCTGTTTCAGCAGGAGTTTGTTTTTGATGTAAAATATTTGAAACGATATTTCGCGCTTCACTTGCTTCATCTTCATAAATAGTCAAACGGACAGGTGTTTGTACGTCAGTTGTTAAATTCGCTTGAAGTTTTTTAGCAAATTTTGGTTTAGCAAGGTTGGCGAATTTATTCGATAATTCAACAATGTTATTTGTTGAACGATAATTCATCGTCAAGAAGTGTGTCTGACATTCGGGGAAATAGTCCTCAATATTATAGAAAATTTCAGGATGCGCACCACGAAAGCGATAAATACACTGATCAATATCACCAACGAAACAGAGTTGTTTGAACGGGACTTGATCAAGTAATTGAATAATTTTCATTTGCACATAGTTAGTATCCTGAAATTCATCAACACAAAAATATTGAAAATGATTCGTAATTTGTTGAGCAGCAACCGGGTTTGTTTCTAGTAATTGAATAAACATCAGTAACAAAGTATCAAAATCAAATTTTTGTTCTTGTTTAAGTAATTGATCATAAAATAAGACAAACTCATAACAAAGATGAGCCATATAGGCACTTACCTTTTCAGTAAGTTCAGGTGTTGCTTTAAATTTATCTTTGAGTGTTTCTTTAAAATCGAAGCGTTGATCAAGATAGTTTTCAATTGAGCCAACCCAATAATATTTTTCGGTGAGAGGATGATATTCGAGTTTTTCATCGTATAAGTGGTTATAAACATAAGCTTTAACAGCAGCAACGTAAATCGGTGCTTCGACTTTGAGCAAGTCTTTTAATTGCTTATTTTGTGTTTGTGTCAAAAATCGCTGAAAATCTTTATAAGTATTGACTTCTTTTAGACGATTTCGCGTTAAAATGACAAAATCAAACTCTTCAAAAAGTGTTTTACCTTGAAGCATTTGAAATTGTTGCAAAAGTTTGTAGCAAAATGAATGGAAAGTCAAAATTGTCAGACCACGAGCGTGGGGAAGTTGCTGATGTAGCCGTTGTTTAATATCAATTGTTGTTTTTTTGGAAAATGTCACAAGACAAATTTGACTTGGATGGACATTCGCTTGGAGATATGCATCGAGTTTACCGAGTAGCGTTGTTGTTTTCCCAGTTCCTGCACCGGCAATCACCCGTAAAACGCGAGTTGTATCAGCAATAATTGTTTGCTGTTCATTATTAAAATTCATAAAATCCTCCTTAGCACTGAGCACGATTCCTATTATAATATATTTAGCAACAAAATTCAGGTGAGAATACAAATAATAAATCTGCTGATATTGCCAAAGTCAAATAAATAACATATAATTATGACAATTAAAGCAAGAAAAAGTTAGGGGATTACATTATGAAATTAGCCATTGTAGGAACTGGTTTTATCGCTCGAGAAATGATGGAAGCCATTCGAGCGTATGGTGATGAATTTGAAGTTGTGACAGTATATAATCGCACAATTGAAAAAGCAAATCAATTTGCCAAAGATTTTCAAATTACCCATATTTCAAAAGACTATGAGGAGGTACTATTGCAACCGATTGATGCAGTTTATTTAGCTGTGCATTCAAATGATCATTATGTGATGACGAAGCAAGCACTCGAAGCAGGTAAACATGTTTTATGCGAAAAACCAGCAGTGTTAAATGATTTTGAATTTAACCAACTAGAGTTAGTATCCAAACAAAAACAACTTGTTTGGATGGATGCTATGCGATTTATTCATTTACCGTTATGGCATGCGTTAAAAGCTGAAATTGCAGCCGGAGCAATTGGTGAACTTGTTTATGTTGAAGGAAGTTTAGGGCGAATTAGCCAACGTTTATATCGACATACCCCACAATTAGCAGGTGGAGCACTGTACGATTTAGCAATTTACCCGCTTTATGCGATTATTGATTTACTTGGTGAACCTGTAAAAATACAAGCTCAAGGCTTACTCTTGCCAAGTGGTGTAGATCATACGGTTACCGTGCAGTTAACATATCAAAAAGCTTTGGCACAGCTAGTTGCTTCATGTGTGAGTCAAACACAAACGCATTTACGAATTCAAGGTACAAAGGGGACTTTGATGATTCCCAGAGAATTTACAACTAGCCCTGAATATTACTTGAGTTCACAAAAGGGGGAACTGACAAAAAAAGTGGTCGAATGTCTTGGCTCGGGGATGATTTATGAGTTGCGTGCTTTTAAAGATGCACAACATAAACAACAATTAAGTAAACAAGTGTATAAAGTATTAACACAGCTACGAACTCAGCTTGAAATTGAATATCCAAGTGAACACAAAGGAAAGTAAGGTGAACCAAATGGTCAGTCAATTTATGCAACCAAATCCAGTTTTACACCGACTCGAAACAATTGCCAAACCAAGCTCACAAGTTATGGGCATGCGAGGTGTCATGGTAAAAACTGCCCTATTATTAGGCATTGTTTTTATCGGTGCGTTTGGAGCGCTCATCTTCGAATCAAGCGCAGTGATCAATGCTACTTTAGTTTGGGGAGGAATAGCAACAGTCATTTTAGCATTATTTACACTGTTTATTCCAAAAATAGCGTGGATTACGGCCCCAATTTATGCATTTGTCCAAGGGGTATTATTGGGAAGTATATCATTAGCAATCGAAATGGTGTTCCCTGGAATTGTCATTAATGCTATTTTATTAACGATGTTGTTACTTTTAACAATGTGTGGATTTTATATCTTCTTCCCAACCGCGAGTCACCGAATGATTCCGTATGTTTTTGGCATTACGACAGCACTTGGTCTTGTCTATTTAGTTGATTTTATTTTAAATTTATTTGGTCTAGGCGTGCCATATTTACACGCAAGTGGTATCTTTGGAATTGTGATAGCGGTAGCCATCTTAGCGTTAGCAACATTGAATTTACTTGGTGACTTTAGTTTTATCGAAACGCGAGTTCGCCGCGGTGAAGGCAAAGAATATGAATGGTATGCCGCCTTTGGTCTGGTGATTACGTTATTATGGATGTATTTACGTGTGATTCAGCTGCTTGCTTTATTTGCACGTGAAAGAAAATGAAAAAATTAAAGGAGAATATGATGGAATATACACTTGAAACAAAACCGGCAATGCTATTAGCAGGTTACACTGCAGAAGTAACGGCAGAATCAATGCAATTAATTAATCAATTATGGGAACTATTTTTAGCAACGTGGCAAAAAGTTGATTATGCAAATCATCAAGCTTTTTATACAATTCAGGAGCAAGCGAAATCAGAACAATTAGGCGCATTTAACTATAGTGTCGCGATTGAAGTCGAAGGGTTTGGTGAATTACCAGAAGGAATGGAATATTTAGATTTAGGGGCAATGGAGTATGCGTGCTTTACCGCAACACAAGCACAACCAATTGAACAATTGTATGCTGAAATGGAACAAACTTTACGTGAGAATGGTGAAACTTTTTTGAGTGATTATACACTTGAGCGCTACCCAAGTACCAACCCAACACAAGTACAAATTTTAGTTCCTCTGCGTGAAACTGAAGAAAATTAAAAAACTACGTCATGGACGTAGTTGATAATGTATGCTGTTATTTTGAAAAAAATAGCAACATACATTTTTTTAATGGAGTTTAAGGGCAACAAAGCTGTGTGCTGGTACATTAATTGATTCAGTTAAACAAAATTCAGTATCAGTGAATAAATTGAGTGCGAGGCGATCAACATAATCAAGTGGCAGCTGGATAGATTGATCATGAGCTGTGTTATTGAAAATATAAAGCATACTTTCAAAAGCTAATTTTCTTTCGAAAATGATATAGGTCTGATCGTCGCGGACATCTAACCAATTTAACTCACCATACGTGAAAATAGTTTGATAGTTTTTTCGAATCGTAATTAATTTTTTGGTAAAGGTAAATAGGTTTTGATCTTGCTGATTTGGATCCCAAACCATACATTTACGACAAAGTGGATCCGCGCCCCCATCAAGTCCAATTTCAGTTCCATAATAAATGCAAGGTGAGCCAGTTTGCGCAAACATAAAAGCAAGTGCTGACTCAGCAAGTGCTGTATTGCCATGAGTACGAGTGAGGAGGCGAGCAGTATCGTGGCTATCAAGTAAGTTGAACATGACTTCGTTAATATTTTGTGTATAGCTCATCAATTGTTGGTTGATACGATACATGAATTGCGTTGAAGTAATTTCATGATCAGCAAAATACTGTAAAATGGCATCTGTGAATGGGTAATTCATCACTGAATCAAATTCATCACCAGCTAACCAAGCGTACGAATCATGCCAAATTTCACCAAGGATAAACACATCAGGCTTCACTTCATGAACAGCACGACGGAAATCTTTCCAAAAAGCATGGTCAATTTCATTCGCAACATCAAGTCGCCAACCGTCAATATTAAATTCGCGAATCCAATAAGTTGCAATATCAAGCAGATATTGTTTGACTGTAGGATTTTGGGTATTTAATTTTGGCATTTTAGGTGTAAAGGCAAACGTATCAAAGCTAAGAGCCTTCGAACCTTCATAATTTCCATTCATTCCTTCGGAAACCGGGAAGCTATAGACGTGGAACCAATCAGCATATTGTGAATCAGCACCATTTTTGACAACATCTTTCCAATATGGTGATTCATTGCCTAAGTGATTAAAGACAGCATCAATCATAACTTTGAGTCCGCGCTGATGTGATAATTCAACTAAGCGTTTGAAGTCTTCAGCAGTTCCAAAGTGAGGATCAATCTTAAAGTAATCGGTCGTATCGTATTTATGATTAGATGGAGATTCAAAAACAGGCGTCAAGTAAATACCGGTAATTCCTAAATCAACAAGATAGTCAAGATTTTGGATAATCCCTTTGAGATCACCACCGAAAAAATCATCACCGGCAGGATCCTTACTTCCCCAAGGGATTACGTGTTTTGGTGAAATTTCCGGATTTCCGTTTGCGAATCGCTCAGGGAAGATTTGATACCAAGTCGTATCTTTTACCCAAGATGGTGCTTGAAAAGCATCGTTTCCATGTAAGAAAGGAAATTTAAAATAATTACCAATATTTTTTCGTGCAGAAAGATTGTCATAATCAAAGATTCCTTTTTCAGCGAAAAAGAATTGTTCACCATGAGTGTCAGTCAGGATAAACCCGTATTGGAGTCGCTTATGACTCGGCTTGACCTCAATAAACCAAAAATCATGATGTTCAGTCGATGCAATTTTACGCATCGGTAAGTTCTCGTGGTTCCAAGTCGTTTCTTTGACAGCTAAATTCCCACCGCCACCAAAGCTATGATCATAAGGATCACCAAACAAAATAGTAGCTTCGATAATATCGTTACGTTTTGTACGGATTTTCAAATGAATCGTTTGATTATTATAGGCATAAGCATAGGTGCTCAAAGAACGATGATATAATGCAGCTTTATCCATAAAGGATACCCCCTAAATTTTATTTAATTACTTTCCTGAGTTATTATACCGCTAAAAAAAACAAAAGTACAAACTTTTCAAGGGGTTACCGTTAACAAGAATGACAAGGATATCTAAAAGCAAAAACTAGTGCAATTTGATATTACAATTTATGATTAAATAAATATTGAAAAGTTAATTTTATTCTCAATATTTTGAACGGTATATTGCTTAATGTGACAAGATATTAATTAATTTTACCTATAACAAAAAAAAGATACCGGTAACATAGTATTTACTAATTGAAAAGGCTTTCTTTGAGTGGTATAGTTAATCCGAAGCCAATAATGGCACAAAAAAAGGAGGACATGATGATGAAGGGTATGAAAAAAACATTATCATTAGTAGCAGTCGGTGCAGTGGCGTTTACTGCAACAGCGTGTGGAAGCACAGACACAGGAACGGATACAGGGAGCACAAGTGAAGAGACAACAAAATTAGTAGTCTCTGCAGAATCATCGTATGCACCGTTTTTAGAAGAAATCAAAGGGGATTTCGAAGCAGAACACAATGTAACAATTGAGATTCAAGAAAAATCGATGTTTGATGCATTAGATGCATTAGCATTAGACGGTCCAGCAGGATTAGCACCAGATGTATTTATCATGCCACATGACCGTATCGGTTCATTAGCAGCAACGGGGAATATTGCACCGGTAACATTAGAAGATGGAGCTTATACAGATGTAGCTGTAACGGCAGCAACGTATGAAGGAAAAACATATATGGCACCAGCAGCAATTGAAGCTGTTATGTTATTCTATAACAAAGACCTATTACCTGAAGCACCAACAACATTTGAAGAGTTAGAAGCATTAGCAACAGATCCTGCTTACGCATTCGCAACAGAAGAAGGACGTTCAACGGCATTCATGGCAAAACTTGTTGATTTCTATGTTGCTTACGGAATCATTGGTGGATACGGTGGAAATGTCTTTGGTGACAATAACACAAATTCAGAGGAAATCGGTTTAAACAATGCTGGTGGAGTTGAAGGTTTAACTTACATTCAAAAATGGCAAAACTTAATGCCAATTGGAATGCAAGATGAAAAAGCTTCATATGACTTCATGATGCAATACTTTACTGAAGGAAAAACAGCAGCAATCATCAATGGGCCATGGGCTGCAAATGATGTCATTGATGCAGGAATTAACGTTGGATATGCACCACTTCCAACGTTACCTGGTGGTAACACACCAACACCATTTGGTGGAGTTAAAGGTTGGGGAGTATCAGCATACTCAACAGAACAAGACTTAGCAAATGAGTGGGTTAACTATGTAACAAATGCAGAGAATGGAATTAAGTTCTTCGAAATGAATAACGAAAT
>JBOFSL010000083.1:0-2509 GCA_051651525.1 Culicoidibacterales bacterium
TACCGCGCGCACTGGTAAAAATTGTTGATCATTTTCAGACCAAATCAAGACTTGCCACTTCTGCTGATCGAGTTGGTGTTTCGCAGTTAAGATATACCAAGGCTCTCCAGCAGCTATCGTGATGACCCGTGCCTCACTCGCATACGTTTCAAATTCACGTTCAAATGACACTTCAAACACATCATAACTTTGTTGGAGCTTCGGGACAAATTCAAGAGCGGTCGGTGCCGGAAATTTCACAGCTAAATCAGCATATGCAAGCAGTTCGACTTTCACAAATTGCTGGCTTTCATTGTTCAACAGCTGTTGGCGCTGCTGAATTTGCAAATCAATCACATCTTTTAAAATGATTTTCTCAATACATTCAATTTCAAAACAACGATTTTGCAAACGAGCAATCGTGGTAATACTCACAACCGTCGTCAGTAAAACTAACACTAATAAGCCTGCTAATTTAAATTTAGGGTGTACGATTTTTTGTGAATCAATATATTCCGGCTGACTCCGACTCAGATAATCAATAATCGTTTTTCCACTTATTACCATTACAAAAATATTACATAAATTGAATAAGCCCACACTAATAATTTGCAATGAAATTGTAAAAAACATACGGAATAGCATCGTTAGAAAGTCGATTGAATGTAAGTGTACTTGCATAAAATACTGGCCGAGCGTTTGTTTGAACAACGTATAACAAATAAATTCATACAAGACGTACACGAGCGGAAATAAGACAACTAAGTAGATAACTACTCCGCCACGATTGAGCCAAAGGATAAATTCAATACTTCCCGCATTGACACTTCCTAAATTCGCGATTTCATTATACATCGCCACACTTAGCCAAAAAACATATGGGAATAAACACATACTATCAATTCCGACTGCAAATATCCGTCGAAAGCGCATAAACATACCTTCACCACCTTTCTCTTAGTATAACAAACAAAAAAGATGAACTGTAGCTTTTTTTACAGTCCATCTTTTTCCAGATTTTTATGAATGATTAAAACGGGAACCCACCTTTTCCACCTTTTCCACCCATTCCCGGGAAGCCACCTTTTCCACCTAAACTAGGAAATCCGCCCATTCCTGGGAAGCCGCCTGTTGGCATATTCGGCATTTGTCCCATATTTGGTAAACCTTTTTGTCCTTTTTTGCCTTTTTTACCTTTTTTACCACTAGCTGCTTGACCACCCATCATCGTGCTCATTTGCTTCATCATTTTCTTTGATTGTTCAAATTGTTTCAAGAGACGATTGATTTCTGGTACACCGCGTCCGCATCCTTTTGAGATCCGAATTTTACGTTTATGATTTAATAACGCTGGATTTTTACGTTCTTCGGGCGTCATTGAATAAATGATAGCTTCAATATGTGCCATTTGTTTTGGATCAATATTGACTTTATCTAAGCCCATTTGTCCTGCTCCCGGTAACATTTTTAAAATTCCTTCAAGCGGTCCAAGTTTTTTCATTTGTTGCATTTGAGCTAAGAAATCTTCTAAATCGAATTGTCCACTCAACATTTTTTCTGTTGATTTCATCGCAACATCTTCATCTAAATCTTCTTGAGCTTTTTCAATTAAGCTGAGCATATCACCCATACCTAAAATTCTTGAAGCCATCCGTTCAGGATAGAATGGTTCTAATGCGGCTAATTTTTCACCTGTTCCGATGAACTTAATTGGAATACTTGCCATTTGACGAATTGAAAGCGCAGCTCCACCACGTGCATCACCATCAAGTTTTGTGAGGATTGCTCCTGTTAAACGTAAATGGTCATGGAAGTGAATCGTTACATTGATGGCATCTTGTCCAGTCATAGCATCAACAACTAATAAAATTTCCGTTGGATTGATTTCAGTTTTAATTGCTTGTAATTCACCCATTAAGGCTTCATCAATGTGTAAACGTCCTGCCGTATCGACTAAAACGTAATCACATCCTTGCTCAATTGCGGCTGCAACACCTTGTTTCGCGATTTCAACCGGTGAAACCTCAGTTCCTAAGTCAAAGACTGGCACATCTAATTGACGACCAAGTGTTTTTAATTGCTCAACAGCTGCCGGACGATAAATATCGGCAGCAACTAACATTGGTTTTCCATCAAGACGTTTACGAATATGATTCGCTAATTTTCCAGTTGATGTCGTTTTCCCTGAACCTTGTAAACCGACCATCATAATCACTGTCGGATTTTTCGACGCTTTTAATAAGGGCACATTTTCCGCACCCATTAATTCAGTTAATTCGTCGTTGACAATTTTGATTACTTGTTGGGCTGGTGTCAATGAGTTCCAAACTTTTTCACCAATCGCTTTTTCTTTCACGGTTTGCATGAATGATTTCACGACGATGTAGTTGACGTCAGCTTCAAGCATCGCAAGACGAACTTCACGTAAAGCTTGGTCGACATCCTTTTCTTCTAATTTCCCTTTTTTTGTCATGTTTTTGAAAATATCTTGTAAACGATCTGATAAACTTTCAAATGCCATTTTATTCAC
>JBOFSL010000084.1:0-2635 GCA_051651525.1 Culicoidibacterales bacterium
CAAAGTTTCACCTTCAGAATTACTCATAATTTGAAATTTATTAGCTTGAATTTTCCATTCAATATTTGGAATTGTTTGAAATCTAAGCTCACTTCCGTATTGTGCATGTAAATTTACAGATCCTGTAAATGGAATGTATTGGTATATAATTGAATTCGCATCGATTGTCAGTGTATTTGCAGTTAAAGTTGCACTTTTGTATTCGTTTTGAATTGATACTGAATCCGCACTTACTACAATATCAGTAAAAGCATTTAGCGTTTTATAATCAAGATTAACGCCACCATAGTTATTATTTATATACGTTAGTACTTTTGTATTTGTTGGTGTTACAACATTCTCTACTTCCAAAATACCATTATGTGTAATTTTCGTTTCTATCCCTAATAGATTACTATCACTAATCAGGATGTTCGCAGCGTTTATAATTTCTAAATTGATGGGTTGAGATTTTGGAACTTTAATTACGAGTGCTGCTGCTTTTTCATGAAAAATAGCCCCAACTATTTCGTCAATAAATTGTTGAGCATTTTGCGAAATATTTGGGAAATCAAACGTAGATGTTGCAGTAATTTTTATATTTTGATTAGCGAGTGTTGTTGCTACTTCAAGTATTTGGATGTTTGAATTTTCAGCGATCACTTCAAATTTCTCCGTTTCGCTCGTTTCAATTCGAACTCGAATATCACTTGCATCAATCACAACTTGATTTACTGTTTCAGTAACATTTTTAATAACTTCAGTCGATTTCTGTAATCCTGTTTTCGTAACCACTTGTTGGATGTACGGAATCGTTGTAATCACACTTGGAATAAAAATTGCGAACCCAGTAACTAATGCTACTGCTGCAGTAATCAATAATCGTTTATTTAGTTTATTCATGGTTGCTTCCCCCTGGTACTTGATTGACGTGGTATTGCCACCACGTTTTTAAACGTTTACTATAGGCAATAATGTAACTTAAAAGCACGCGAATAGTGACAAGTCCAATTAAGAAAAACCCTAAACACATGAGCGCACCGCTAAACCATACGAGACCAAGACTCACATTCGCCATTACAAAATAGCTACCGCCAATGACTAAGACACTTGCCCCAATCCCAGTCATAATCATATTCAGTCCTATAAAAAAAATCGCGAAAAATGCAATGATTGCCGCTCCAAAAGTGAGTAATTGCGTCATAAATCTCAACAAACGTGTCACTATACTCATTTTTTTGACATCTGTACGTTGTAACTTTTGTGTGAATCCTTCTATCAAATGACTCCCATGTTTTTTTAGTTTATTCCAGCCTTCATTCCCTATAGCTTGTTGCTTTGTTGGCTGTAACTCTTCAACCAACTGTTGTACAAGTGTTTTTGGCGAGCCCAAACCACTAATAACTTCCATTTCTGTTTTCCCATTTGCCAGACCATCTGCAAAAAATTCTTCGTAATCACGGATGATATCTTCTGTTTCCACTCGTGAAAAACGTTGTGAAACGTAATCACGTAATAATTCTAAATATTCTTTTCGATTCATACTTGTTCCTCCTGTAATAACTCTTGAACTGCTCGTGTAAATATTTGCCACTCTTTCGCTACAGTCCGGTAATGACTTTCGCCGCTTGGTGTCAGTTGGTAGTACTTTCTGGCTGGTCCTTCATTCGATTCTTGAATATAGGTTGTAAAATACCCTTCTTTTGTTAATCGTCGTAAAATTGGATAAATCGTACTTTCGGTTACATCGATATATTCAATTAGTGCACTAACAATTTCGTACCCGTACATATCTCGTTTAGCAATGAGTGCCATCACACAAATATCTAGCACACCTTTTTTAAATTGTGTTTGCATATATCCACCTCTTATTGTTTTGTATAGTACTTTGTATAACGTAGTAACTATTCCTCATTCACTATAGCATAGTACTTTGTATTGCACAATAGTGAGTTTAAAATAAAAACACACGCAGTTCTACTAATGTAGTAACTGTGGTGTGTTTTTGACATGCTTATCTAATTGTTTCAATCCTTGGATAACACTATCAAACAAATTTTGATTAACTGTTTGCTTAATCGTTTCATACAAAGGATCATCAATTGAGTCTAATAATTCAATATTTTCAAAACGTAAGCCAAGTATCATTGCATATGCGTCATTGACCAATAAATGGGCTGACATTTCGACTTGCCCAACTGGGTATTCGTCAACTACCTCAACATGATCGACTTCAATTTGATGAATTGAGACTGCGCATGTTTCCACAGGATCGACTTCAGAAAATAGTGCTAATGCTATTGGATTAGCTAAATACGGTTCGAGTTCATCTTGAAAATAACTACGAAAAATTTCAATCATTTGATTTTGCATTTCATTTATCATCGCATTGACCTCCTAAATTGATTCGTTCTATTATACCGCATCTTTCAACTTTTTTCTAGCATCATGCTGTCGTCAAAATGTAATATGATTCAAAGATGATATTGTCTTAGTATAAGGAATTTGATTTTGTCCAAATAACCAGATAACATGGTCTCTATGGAAATACCATAGGAGGTCCTTATGCGAAAGGTAGATTTGCGAATGAATGAATTACAGAAATACGATATAATCAAAAAACTAGTCGACACTAATGGAAATAAAAAAAGAGCCG
>JBOFSL010000085.1:0-1780 GCA_051651525.1 Culicoidibacterales bacterium
TGGAAGCTTATTTGCCATGGGCAGAAAAGATTCAAGTAACTTGTGCCAAAATATAACAATATGAAAAGCTCACTGCTTCTGGATTTATTGTACCAAGGCAGTGAGCTTTTTTATATACGGTGGATAGTTACTTGCTTACCAATTTATATTCTACATCCAATAATTAGTGATAGTATAATTAATGTTATTTGTGTCGAATTAAAAATAGTTCCCATAGAGAGCTAGCGTAAAACTATGAAAATGATTATTATCAACATACTCTTTAGGATAAAAATAATTGTTGTTATCGTAAAAACGAAGCGATTATATATTTTAGGAATTTCGATTTTTTCAGCATAGTTCGAAATATAATCCAGATGCTTACTTTTTCTTTTTTTGAGTAATGATACATACAAGCCGATGATCAATATTTTAGCAATTAGGCTGGAATCGGCTAGCACTAAAAGTATTGATAACACCGAATACATCCAAAACCAAACATTTGCATATTTTTTTTGAAATTCTATATTTTTATTCGTTACCATGTATTAAACTATCCAACCTATCACCAGCATAATCCCATCTGCCAATAAATCTGCCCAAAAATCAGAAAATCCTACACTTTTAAAAAATTTATATACCATTTCATGAGCGCCACCTACAACTTTATCTAAAAATGAAATGAGTGGATTGAAATATTGATTGAATATACTTGAAAGTTTATCGCCGTATGGTAATCTTTGTAGAAACGTGATTATTTTAGTCTTATGCTTCAATAAAACTTGTCGAAGTACTTTAGCGGACATCGAAATCACTCCACGTTCTTCAGAAATAATAATAACTTCATCATTATAAATTTTAGATGTGGTGTCGGTTAGTTGAGTCAAATTAAATGATGAAGTTATATACCCACTTGTATTTGTTGAATAAACATTTGCTTTTGCTGTTAATGGCGCAATAACTTGTCCTCCCGAAACAGTAATCATTGAACAAGCAATACTAGCTAAAATGATTTTTTTCATTTTATACACTCCTTTTGTTAAATATATTCTAATTTTATCACTAAAAAAATACATTGCAATAACTAATGGTTAAATTCATTGGAAATTTTATATAGATAATTTATAAATATGCATAAAAGTGGTATATTTGATTTAGCACAAAAGAGAATATGCCATTAGGCACACAAAAAGCCCAGAATTGCAGTTCTGGGCTTTTCTTATATATTCTGACTAGTTGTCATCACATGGAACATTTTTGGAATAAAAATGGAACACTTGTATAGAAAAAATGTGATAAAGTGTAAGCAAGTAACATCTACCCGTCTATAAATGCTTCCCAAAATTGAGTACGGTAAAGGTACGAAATTGAAGAAGCTACTGAAAAAGTTGAAATAAAAAATGAAAAAGCAAAAGTCATGTCAAAATGGTATACTACCTCTATAGTAGAGTTAAAGAAAACAAATGTTGAAATGGCACCCTTTTCAAGGACACGGTAAAAAAAAGAGTTTAAATTGGGAGAAGGTAGTTCCTATACTGAATAGGAGCCATCTTTTTTAAGTTCCATTGGTAACGATAATTATTGTAATACACCATATAGTGATCAATTTTATGTAAGCAAGTAACATCTACCCGTCTAAAACTGGAATTGATTCAATTTTTACTTGATGGTCGACTGGCACTTTCGAATAATTTAGCAGAGCGGAGTATTCGTCCAATCACAATTGGGCGAAAAAACTATTTGTTCTCAAAAAATATCAAAGGTGCACAAGCGAATGCAATGGCGTATACGATAATCGAGA
>JBOFSL010000086.1:0-4537 GCA_051651525.1 Culicoidibacterales bacterium
AACGAGTGCTAACGAACTACG
The DNA here is from genome assembly GCA_051651525.1 of Culicoidibacterales bacterium. Classification (GTDB taxonomy): domain Bacteria; phylum Bacillota_I; class Bacilli_A; order Culicoidibacterales; family ZOR0006; genus ZOR0006. The sequence goes on from JBOFSL010000086.1 coordinate 22, forward strand.
ATCATCCACTCTCATTAGATAATGCTTTGTTAGCCCACGATTTAAGTGAACTGTTAGCAGGTAAAACGATTGCAAAACCAGTGTATGATTTTAAACATCACACACGTGCACTTGAAACAGAAATCACAAAGCCAACGCAAATTATCATTTTAGAAGGAATCTTAGTCCTTGAAGATGAACGTTTACGTGATTTAATGGATATTAAGATTTTTGTGGATACAGATGCAGACATTCGTTTTATTCGTCGTGTCAAACGCGACATCGCTGAACGTGGTCGTACTTTTGAATCAGTTGTTGAACAATATTTAGGAACAGTCCGGCCAATGCATAATCAATTTGTTGAACCGTCAAAACGATTTGCCGATATTATTTTGCCTGAAGGTGGGAGTAATTTTGTTGCAATTGACTTGATTAGTACGAAAATTCAAAGTATTTTAGATAAAAAGTAACATTCAAGTAAGAAAAAGATTAGGAAATATTTGAATTTTAAAATTAAATAGTGTAAACTATTGAACTATAGTGCGTAGGGCGAAAGAGTTTTCAAAGCACTTTTTGCTGTCACGTGCCGCAAGTACAAGATTTAGAGGTGAAGGACTATGCAAACAAAAAAATATCAAATGACTGCAGAAGGAAAATTGCAGTTAGAACAAGAATTAGAATACACAATTGAAGTAAAACGTCCAGAAGTAATTGAAAAACTACAAGTTGCTCGTTCATTTGGAGATTTATCAGAAAATTCAGAATACGATGCTGCCAAAGATGAGCAAGCACAAGTTGAAGCACGCATTTTACAATTAGAAGCAATGCTACGTAGTGCTGAAATTGTTGAAAAAACATCAACAGACGTTGTTGGTTTTGGTTCAACAGTTGAGTTCCTTGAAGTTGGTGAAGATGATATTGAAGAAATTACAATCGTCGGAAGTGCTGAAGCAGACCCGTTAGATGGGAAAATTTCAAATGATTCACCAATGGCAGTTGCTTTAATCGGAAAAACAATTGGCGATGAAGTTGAAGTTTCATTACCAAATGGAACAACATTAAATATTGTGATTCAAACAATTAAATAAGTTGCTAAAGTGAGGAAAAATACATGCGAGTTGCAATTATTGGAGCAATGGAAGAAGAAGTGCAGTTACTGCGCGCGCAATTAGAAAATGTACAAACTGAAACAATTGCCGGTTTTGAGTTTTATCTTGGAACATTAGCTGGAAAAGCTGTTGTTGTTTTACGCAGTGGGATTGGGAAAGTCAATGCCGCAATTTCAACAACATTATTACTGAATCATTTTGAAGTTTCAGCAGTAATCAATACGGGAAGTGCTGGTGGTGTCGATTCATCATTAAACGTTGGTGATATTGTGATAGCGACGGAAACGACATATCATGATGTTGATGCAACACACTTTGGGTATGTGCATGGACAAGTTCCGCAAATGCCTGTAAGCTATGCAAGTGAACCAAAATTAGTCACAGCTGCACAAACAGCATTGGCAACAACACAGTTTCATGCCGTTACGGGAATTATCGCAACAGGTGATTCTTTCATAGGTCGGGAAAACCAAATTGCCGCGATTTTAGCGAAGCAACCAATACTGAGTGCTGTTGAAATGGAAGCCGGTGCTGTTGCGCAAGTATGCCATGTTTTTCAGAAGCCATTTGTGGTTGTTCGTTCAATTAGTGACGTTGCTGGAAAAGCATCACACCTTTCTTTTGAACAATTTTTACCATTAGCTGTTGAGCAATCAACAACAATGATTGTAGCGATGTTACCGTTAATCGCTTAATTTTATAGACAACAACAAAAGTGGTTCATGCCACTTTTTGTTGTTTTATCGTGAAATTTTTGATAAAATAAAAATGATTATAAAAACTAGGGGTGATGATATTTGAAAATGAAACTAATCGGATTGGTGAGTGTATTCATTTGCCTCTTTGCACCAATTTTAGCGCAAGCAACAACGACACCAAATCCTGAACCACTTTCGTGTGTTGAAGTTGGTTGGGTCGTTGATAATAATGCTAAATTCGGGATTCGGAATCGCTGTAATCAACGTATTTACGTGAAAATTTTCGACGGAACAACGCAAGTGAACAGTGAATTTCTCGATGCCGGACAATGGTTTCCAATCGTACAGGGACATAAAATAGAACTATTTGAAAATGAAGCAAGCTATCAAGCGGGAACAGTCGCACGGATGATTGAGTTATCGTTAGATACGTATTGCCAAACGTTACCTGAGGGGAAAACAGTCGGTGAATGTGACAATTATGTCGCACCAACTGTTACACCTGAAGAAATACCAACGGTTGAGCCGACACCGACACCAGAAGTTGAAATTCAACCAAGTGTGACACCTGAAAGTGAAAAAATTCTTTTGATGGAACAACCGCTTGTGATTGCGATGGCAATTTTTATTGGGGTCATCATTGTGGGGACAGGAAGTTTTTTACTTGTTCAGCGTATCCGCAAACCAAAAGGAATTTATGTTCGTGCACATAAACGGCGAAAATTCCGAAAATAAGTAGCGTCGGCTACTTTTTTTCGATTCAAATACACATACCTTGGAGGCCAAGATGAAACGATTTTATCCAACACAAGCAATTCAACACTATAGTGAACTTGATTTAGCAAAACTTGAAGAACAAGGAATTACAATGATTGTAAGCGATCTTGATAATACGTTAGTTGCTGATGGTGAAATTACAGTTTCACCACAATTAGCCGACTGGTTGGCAGCATTACGTGCGAAACGGATTAAAATTATTATTGTATCAAATAATAAAAGCGAAAAACGTGTAAAAGACTTTGCCGAACCGCTCGGTTTAGAGTATTATTATAAGGCAAGGAAACCGAACCCCCAGATTTATCACCACATTTTTTCAAAACATCAACAACTGCCGCAGCAGACATTGATGCTTGGTGATCGCTTAACAACTGATATTTATGGTGGAAATAAAATGGGAATGCGAACAGTGCTCGTTGAACCAATTGATCCAGCCGAGCCACTCGGTATTCGCATGATGCGCGTCCTTGAACGAGTTTTGCGAATCGGGATGAGATAACTGAATGTGTAACTAGAAGAAAGTAGAGGAATTTAAAATGGATGACTTACGTTGTATCGGCTGTGGAGCCGCAATTCAAAGCGAAGATCAAAATCTAGCTGGATTTGTTCCTGCAAAAGTACTTGAAAATAATAATGAGGAAGCTGTTGTTTGTCGACGTTGTTTCCGCATTAAACACTATAATGAGTTAAATGATGTTGAATTAAATGACGATGATTTTTTACGACTTCTTCACGGAATTGGCGATCATGAAGCGCTCGTTGTGATGCTTGTCGATATTTTCGACTTTAACGGAAGCTGGATTAATGGAATTAATCGTTTTGTCAACGGAAATCCCGTCCTTTTAGTTGGAAATAAAGCTGACATTTTACCACACTCAGCAAAACAATCAAAATTAAAACATTGGATGACCAAAGAAGCACGTTCAATGGGCTTAGTGCCAATTGATGTTGCCTTAATGAGTGCTGGTAAAGGAAATGGACTTGATGAGGTCACAGAATTAATTCACAAATACCGTGAAGGTCGTGACGTCTATGTCATCGGTTGTACAAATGTTGGGAAATCAACATTCATCAATGCCTTACTGAAACGTTTTGCAAATGAAACAAAAGATATTATCACGGTTTCTAATTACCCTGGGACAACACTTGATGTCATTGCAATTCCATTTGATGAAACATCATCGATTATTGATACACCAGGGATCATCAACCGTGATCAAATGGCGCATCATGTTGATCGCGATGCCTTAATGTTAATTAGTCCGAAAAAAGAAATTAAAGCGAAGACATATCAATTACAGCAACAACAAACGTTGTTCTTTGGTGGATTAGCTCGTTTTGACTACATTACAGGGAGTAAAAATAACTTTACAACCTATATTGCCAATGATGTAAATATTCACCGAACAAAATTAGAACGTGCGGATGAGTTATTTGCTGATCATGCCGGTGAATTATTACAACCAATTGCACACTCGCGTTTAGTTCGTCATGAATTTAATTTACGTGCCAATGAAAAAGTCGATTTAGTGATTTCAGGACTTGGGTGGATTACTGCTTGGCCAAATGAAAAAATCACGGTTGCACTCCATGCACCAGTAGGTGTTGCCGTCTTTGTCCGTGAGGCATTAATTTAAATGTCAAAACACTTCGGATTACTCGGAAGTGGGATTACATATTCATTATCGCCCTGGATTCATCAATTGATTTTTGCGGAGCTACAGCAGCAGGCAACTTATGAACTGCTCGATTGGCCAGTCTATACGCGAGCGCAGTTAAGTCGATACAGTGGATGGAATGTGACAATTCCGCATAAAGAAACGATGCTGACGTGCATTGATCGCCTTGACGTCCACACGCGAGCAATTGGTGCGGTCAATACGGTTGTCTGCGAAGGGAATCAATTGATTGGCTATAATACGGACTGGCTTGGATTTTTGCGCTCAATTGATG
>JBOFSL010000087.1:0-1380 GCA_051651525.1 Culicoidibacterales bacterium
TAGAATTACACAATCAAATTGTTTTAGGTGATTTCCCTGTTGCGAATGCTATTTACGAAAACTACGAAACGATGGTGAGTGATGGCTTAATGACACAAGAAGTCAGAAAATTACTGACAACTGAAAGTGTGATTGAACAAAATGAATTAATACGTTCAGATGTTGATGAAAAGGAGCAATATTTTATCTCTACACTTGATGCGAGTCAAGAACAAGCAGTTGCAGCAATTAAAAACAATTCAAGTATGGTCGTCTATGGCCCACCCGGAACAGGAAAATCGCAAATGATTACAAACTTGATTGCCGATATGGTAGCACAAGATAAACGGGTCTTAATGGTTTCACAAAAAAAAGTGGCGATTGATGTCATTGCTTCACGACTTGCTCGCATTAGTGGCATGTATATGTCAGTGACGAATACGAATACTGACAAAAAGAATGTGTACTTGAAGATGCAACAACTGATTGAATCGAGTGCATTGATGTCAGAAATGAGTTTGCAGCAACAAGTTGAAAGCATGAAACGTAAATTGACGTATAGTTCAGAGCGAATTAATGAGAACATTGCTAAATTCGAAGCAATTCAGAAATTTTTGCATAAACAAACTGAGTATGGCTTATCACTCCAACAAATGTATTTACGAATTAATAGTGAGCATCTCAGTCATCCGTTCCGTGCAGAATTTGAACTACTTATCAAAAACTACGAAAAAGTATTTGCCCAATTTAACCGTCTTGAGCATTTCACCCATCAAGTGTTAGAAGAAGGTTTGTTGGGAGACATGGATCGGTTACAACAACTAGCCAATAATCCGTACATGCCTCAACTCGAAGCACAGCAAGAAGACGTGAAAATTTTTGAAATTAGTGATTTGATAACCGAATTTGAGAAAGTCCTCAAATCACCGACGGGTGAACCAATCTATCGATTTGATACTGAATCAGTAGTTGAAGATCGCGAAACATTACAGTGGCAACTTGAAGGATTCGCAAGTTTTATCAAACAAACACAAGCAGAAAATCTCCACGCCCAATTAGCAGTTTTAAATCAAAACCCAGTAGAATTAGCCGCGTTTTTAGCCGAATTACAGTGGATTTGCACACCAACATTATTTGCTGCACTTGAGCAAGCGTTAGCGAATGCCGATTATGCACAGCTAATTGTAAGTGTTGAAAGCATCCAAAGTGCTTTAGCAACATACGATGAATTACAACAACTGCGCTATAAATTAGAAGAGCTCAAAGTTGATGAATATCAATTGCTAGATTCACAAGTCAGTAAACAACCGATTGAACGGGCGCAACTATTGTTCCAAAGTTTAATCGAACTCATTTTGATGAAAAAAAGTAAGCAGATTGAAGCGAACAATCGCGCAGTCA
>JBOFSL010000088.1:0-1593 GCA_051651525.1 Culicoidibacterales bacterium
CGAAGGGCACTGCCCTTTGCTTTTTTTTATAATTTTTGGTACGCTAAGCGCAAGAAATCAACTTCGATAGGAGAAAAATATGAAATTTCAAACAAGTAAAGAGGTATTAAGTTTTTTTGATCAGTTTCAGACGAGTAAAATTGACTTAACGTTAACGAGGATGGTTCAAGCGCTCAAACAACTGGGTAATCCGCACAACCAATATCCGACGATTCATATTGGTGGGACGAACGGGAAAGGATCAACGACGAGTTTCTTACGAAATTTACTCCAAGCGCATGGGTATACAGTTGCGACATTTACATCACCACATATTGAAACATTTCATGAACGGATGCAAATCAATGGTGTTGAGATAACTGATGCCGACTTACTTGAAACGACAAATAGGGTCTTAGAAAAACTTGGAACAGTAGTTGATACGTTGTGTCTCACGCAATTTGAATTGATGGCCCTAGTAATGTTTGACTATTTTGCCAAACGACAACCTGATTTTGCTGTAATTGAAGTCGGAATGGGTGGACGTTTTGATGCAACGAATGTAATTACCCCACTTGTGAGTGTCATTACTAATGTCAGTTTAGATCATCAAGCTTTTTTAGGTGCTGATTTAGCAACAATTGCTTTAGAAAAAGCCGGTATTATTAAACCAGGAGTACCGTTTGTGACGACGTCAAAAGTACCATTGGTGTTTGAGATTTTACAAGCACAGGCCAAACATCAAGGGGCACCGTTATATCAATTCGGTACTGATTTTGCAATTCGTACTGTTGATTTACAACCAAAGGCAACTCAATTTGACTATCGCTTTGGGTCGGCATACTGTCGTGAGTTAACAATTCAATTAAAAGGCTATCATCAAGTTGAAAATGCAAGTGCAGCATTGAGTGTGTTAGCACTACTCGAACAAGCTGGTCGTTTAGTAATTGATCCAGCGAAGCTCCGTCAAGGGTTGCAAGCGACAACATGGATTGGACGAATGGAACAACTTGCTTCAGAACCACTAACATATGTTGATGGTGCACATAATGAGGCAGGGATTACTCAATTATGCGAAACAATTCAAACGTATTTTCCGATTCAAACATGCCACGTTATTTTCTGTGCGATGGCAGATAAAGATGTTTCGAAAATGATTCCGCAATTAGAAGCAGTTGCCAAGACGTTAACGTTGACAAGTTTTGATTTTCCAAGAGCGGCGGCGGCACATACGCTGACCACACATAGTCGACAAGTAACGACACAAGCAATCAACGATTTTCCGAGTGCATATCAGACCGTCAAGGAACAGATGGATGAAGGTGATGTCTTGATCATTACAGGATCACTCTATTTTGTGGCATATGTGCGCAAAAAAATAAAAGTTCAGTAAATAAATTCTGAATTGCCGCCCAAATCTACGGATTTTGATGTATCTAAAAGTGAAAGATATTTTTTAGATACCTAAAGGAGAACGAAGATATGGCGGATAAAATGCAAATTGGAACATTTGATCAACCACGGGAACGATTTTTAAGCTGCGGGATACATGGGTTGTCAAATCAGGAGCTCGTAATGCTGATTTTAGAAAGCGGGAGCAAGCAAGCGAGTGTG
>JBOFSL010000089.1:0-3835 GCA_051651525.1 Culicoidibacterales bacterium
GTTCTGTGTGAACTGCCCCTAATTGGATAGGAACGATAATTGGTTTTTCATTCATAAAAAAATACCTCCTTCAATTTCGTACCTTTATCGTACTCAATTTTGGGAAGCATTTATAGACGGTCAGATGTTACTTGCTTACGGTTTTTCTGTAAAAATAGTAGCTCCCCCTTTTTGTAAAATTACAATCATTATGATGAATCTCGCTTCATTATGCAACGAATTTTAAAAAAAGAAGTGCAAAATCGTCTTTCCATTTTATTTATGACAATATGCTTCGGTCTTCAAAGCTCATGAAATTGCAAACTTCAATGAATTCTCCTTGATTTTGCTTATTTTCCAGCCACACTGACAGACTTTCTTTCTTGGCTTACTGACGAGATTAGACGCTTAGTGTTTTACGACGTGGTAGATTTTTTTCCCACGGCGAATGACTGTGAATTGTCCTTCAATTGCATTTGCTGGGTCAACGATGAAGTCAACGTTTTGTTGTTTTTCACCATTAATCATGATTGCACCGTTATTTGTAAATTCACGTGCTTCTCGTTTAGATTTCACTACACCAGTTTCAACTAAAATATCAAGGATATTCATCGCTTCAGTTATCGTTGTTGATGGCACATCTTTAAAACCTTGGGCGATTTCCGCTGCTGTTAAGGCTTGGATATCTCCACTGAATAGAGCTTGTGAAATTGCGATTGCTTGATCTAATGCCGCTTGTCCATGGATTAAACGTGTCATTTCTTCAGCTAACGCTTTTTGAGCTTCACGTAAATGTGGTTGCGTTTGAGCACTTACTTCTAACGCTTCAATTGTTTCACGATTTAAGAATGTGAAGCACTTTAAGTATTTAACAACATCTGCATCTGATGTATTGATCCAGAATTGGTAGAATTCATATGGTGATGTTTGTTCTGGGTCTAACCAAATTGCACCACTTTCTGTTTTCCCAAATTTTGTTCCATCGGCTTTTGTTATTAATGGAATTGTGAAACCGTATGCTTTTGCATCGCTTCCTTGGCGTTTGCGGATTAATTCTAATCCTGCAGTAATATTTCCCCATTGGTCACTTCCACCAATTTGCATGCGGCAATTATGATTTGCGTATAAATGATCAAAATCCATTGCTTGTAAAATTGTGTACGTAAACTCAGTGTAAGAAATTCCCGTTTCTAAACGTGAAGCAACAATATCTTTCGCTAGCATGTAGTTCACGTTGAAACTCTTTCCAAAGTCACGTAGAAATTCAACAATACTTAAGTTTGATGTCCAATCATAGTTATTCACCATTTTCGCACCATTCTCAGTGTCAAAATCGAATAAGCGGCGCATTTGCGCTTGTAAACAAGCCACATTGTCGGCAATTGTTTCAACCGTTTGTAATTGACGCTCAGCTTTTTTCCCACTTGGATCACCGATCATCCCAGTTGCACCACCAACTAAAATAATTGGTTGGTGTCCATGTTGTTGGAAACGACGTAATGTCAAAAATGGTAGTAAGTGTCCAATGTGCATACTATTTCCAGTTGGATCAACACCACAGTATAATGAGATTTTCTCGTTTTCAAGTGTTTGTTTAATTCCTGCTTCATCCGTTTGTTGGTGAACGATGCCACGCCATGTTAATTCTTCTAATAAAGTCATTGCCATTGTAAATTCCTCCATAAATTTGTTTTTGAAAATAAAAAAACGCCCCTACAATCACTTGTAGGGACGACAAAATTCGCGGTACCACCCTGCTTGTAGTTATTTCTAAAATAACTACCACTTCATGTCTTGTAACGGTTGACGACCGGTTTTGGTTGCTACACCCAAAACAGCTCCAGATTGGTAATTCACATATTCCGCGTACTCCTGTTCACACCACCCACAGGTTCTCTTTGCTACGACATGAATTGCTACTGCATCCTTCATTGCCTTTTATCTTCATGATATGAGTCTATCACTCAATTTTTTCCTTGTCAAGGAAAAAAATTAAAAAAAGTGCCATGCTTCGCTTGAATAGTCATGACACTTATAAATAGCATATTATTTTTGTTTACGTGTTGATCCACGCCAAATAATTTCGTGTGCTTCCGTAAAGTTATTTTTTTCCAATGTTTCACTACGCATAATTTTCGTTAATAAGCGCATTGAGAACACCCCGATTTTGTAAATCGGATACGATACTGATGTTAATCCTGGACGAACCATTTGCGATGTTTTCGTATTTGAAAAACTAATAATTTCTAATTCTTCAGGAACTTTCATCCCTAAATCAAGCGCTGCATTCATAAAAGCAATTGCTGCCGAATCACTTGTTGAAGCGATAGCTTGAGGATTTTTTTCTGCTAAATATGTTTTCGCAAATTCATAGTTTTCTTCATAACTACGGTAAACGCGTAAAATATTTTCTTCGTTGACAGGTTTTCCACTTTCCGCGAAAGCACGTACATATCCATGTTTTTGAATTTCTAATGCTGATGTATAGTTTCGTGTACAGAACACAACATCGTTATTTCCATTATCAAGAAAATATTTTGTGACATCATAAAAAGCTTGTTCATAATCAATTGAAACATGCGCTAATGTTTCGCTGTCCGTTGCTGATGCAAAAATCACAACTGGTACTGGTGAATTTTCAATCATTTCTTGAATTTCATCAGTGATATAATCGAACATAACTAAAATTCCATCAACTTGGTTTGATAATAAATCATCCCAATATTTTTTGAATAAATCAAGATCAGATGCATATGATTTAATTAGTGTTGAGTATTTGTACATTTCCATATTAGCCGTATCTAAAATACCACTAAGCATTTCTGAAACTGATAACCGGCCGATTTCTGGTACTAATACCCCAACTGTTGTTGAACGTTTGCGTGCTAATCCACGCGCAACTTCATTTGGGCGATAGTTTAAGCGCTCAATAACGTCTAAAACCATTCGTTCTTTTTCCGGTGCAACTTTGGCACTTTTATTTAAAACTCGTGAAACTGTTGCTAAAGAAACGCCAGCTTCGCGAGCTACGTCATATATTGTTATTTTCTTATTTTTCATGGCGGACACCTCATTTTTTCTACTTGCTTACAATTATACCGTTTTTGAAAACGATTGCAAGGGCTTTTATTTCATTTTAATTAAATGCTGCGACAAAGCAAAAAAACCTTCGTAAATCTAATGAAAATACGCTTTCTTATATGGTTTTCATCCTAAAAAAGGTTCCATTTCTACCATGAAATTTTCAAACTCTGGAAAATCGAGTTGTTGTTGCGCATCTGACAAAGCCGTACTTGGCAGTGGATGAACTTCAACCATAATCCCGTTTGCACCAGCTGCAATTGCCGCTTTTGCTAATGGGAGCATAATATCTTTGCGACCAGCTGCATGTGTGACATCGACAAAGACTGGTAAATGAGTTTTTTGCTTCATCAATGGTACTGCTGAAATATCTAACGTGTTGCGAGTAGCATTTTCATACGTACGGATTCCGCGCTCACAGAACATCACTTGCGTATTTCCTTGAGCCATAATGTATTCTGCTGCGTACATCCATTCTTCAATCGTCGCACTCATCCCACGTTTCAACAAGACTGGTTTTGACTGTTGACCTGCGGCTTTTAATAAGGAAAAGTTTTGCATGTTTCGTGTCCCAATTTGAACAACGTCTAAATATGGAATTGCGGCTTGTAATTCATTGACATCCATTATTTCTGTAATTACAACTAAATTATGTTCTTTGGCAATTCCATAAAACATTTTCAAGCCTTCCAATCCAAGTCCTGGGAAGTCGTATGGTGATGTCCGTGGTTTGTATGCACCTCCACGCATCACTTGGACTCCTTGGTTGACCAAT
>JBOFSL010000090.1:0-3851 GCA_051651525.1 Culicoidibacterales bacterium
ATTGCTTCGAATTTAAATTCACTTGTGTATTTCTGTTTGATATTTTTTTCCATAAGAAAAACCTCCAAAGTTTTGTTAAAATAAGTGTAACACATTTGTTTTCTTTTTCTTTAACTCTACTCTAGAGGTAGTATACCAACTTTTCTGGGTACCCCGTGAGGGTATTAGGATTTCATTTTCTTCACGTAATTTTGCCATTTCTTTTTGTAATTGGCGATACTCAGCATCATGATTTAATTCAGTTTTTTTCGTTACTTCTGGACTCGTGCCTAACTCTTTTTTCCACTTGTAAACTGATGCTTTTGAAATTTCGTATTCACGTGTTATTTTCGCTGGTGCTTCGCTCGACTGGTGTAAATCAACAATCATCTTTTTAAATTCTAAATCATATGTAGCCATTTTGATTCCTCCGGTTTTTTGGTATTTAAATTATACCATACTGTCTTTTGCCTTTGGTCCAATTTATATTCTACATCCAACAATATTTATCGTTAAGAGTAAAAGAATATTGAAATTAATGGAATAATAGGTGGGATTTTTCGAAAAAAAATGATGGTTCGTTCACAATATTGAAGAAAATATCGCTTTTTATTGTATATTCAATTTTATATATCTCAATAGCTGATTTTTTCAGCAACCTCCATATGTTGCGCTGTTTTTTTAGGGTATTGGACAAGTAATTTAGCTGGCAATATGGTAAAATAAAGCCATCAAGAAACAGAAAGTTGGAAACGAAATGATTAAATTAGGTTCACACGTATCAATGAATGGAAAGAAAATGTTTATCGGTTCAGTTGAAGAAGCACTTAGCTATAATGCGAACGCGATGATGTTGTACACAGGCGCACCACAAAATACTCGCCGTAAACCAATGTCAGAATTAAACGTGGAAGCCGGGCAAGCATTAATGCTTGCGAATGGTCTATCAATGGATGATGTTGTCGTGCATGCACCATATATTATCAATTTAGCGAATACTGTCAAACCAGAAACATATGAGTTAGCTACGATGTTTTTACGCCAAGAAATTGAACGTGCGGCAATTTTAGGAGCGAAGCAAATTGTCTTGCATCCTGGTGCTCACGTTGGTGCGGGTGTTGATGCCGGAATTTCCTCAATTATTCAAGGACTGAACGAAGTACTCGATCCTAAATTTGACGTCAAAATTGCGTTGGAAACAATGGCTGGAAAAGGGACGGAATGCGGCCGTAATTTTGAAGAACTCGCTCGTATTTTTGACGGTGTTACACACAATCAATTATTAAGTGTGTGCTTTGATACTTGTCATACCAATGATGCTGGGTATAACATTGTCGAAGATTTTGACGGAGTATTAGCTGAATTTGATCGTGTCATTGGGAAAGAGCGAATTAGTGTCTTACACATTAACGATAGCAAAAATATTCGTGGTGCGCAAAAAGATCGTCATGAAAATATTGGCTTTGGGACAATTGGTTTTGAGGCGTTAAATTATATTGTGCATCACCCAGATTTACCAGTTCAATCCCCGAGAATTTTAGAAACACCATATGTTCAAATTGACCCTGAAGATAAAAAACGTACGGTCGCACCATATAAATTAGAAATTGCCATGCTCAGAGCCCAAAAGTTTGATGCCAATGTGTTAGAAACGTTAAAAAAACAGGTATAAAAAGTCATCTAAAAAAAATAATAATAGATGTAATCGCTTTACATTTAAAACTAAGTGATGAGTTAATAAATCTTTAAGCAGATTGCTTTTAAGTGATAGATTCGTATGCTACAATAATATTGAATTTTATAACAAACAGAATGGAGTGTTTCTCATGGCAGTTAAAAAAAATGTACGCCGCGTCGTATTAGTTGGAACAGGATTCGTAGGAATGAGCTTTGCTTACTCACTTTTAAACCAAGGTGGAGCAGAAGAATTAGTTTTAGTTGACCTTGATAAAAACAAAGCTGAAGGGGAAGCAATGGATTTAAACCACGGTTTAGCATTCGCACCTCGTAAAATGCGTATCTGGGCTGGAGATTATAGTGACTGTAAAGATGCAGATATTGTTGTTATTACAGCTGGAGCAGCACAAGCACCTGGAGAAACTCGTTTAGATTTATGTGCAAAAAATACAAAAATTATGCGCTCAATCGTTGAACAAATCATGGCTTCAGGATTTGATGGAATTTTCGTAGTTGCTTCAAACCCAGTTGATATCATGACGTATGTAACACAAAAAGTTTCAGGATTACCAAAATCACGCGTAATTGGATCAGGAACAACGTTAGATACTGCACGTTTACGTTTCATGATTGGTGAGCATTTAAATGTTGATCCACGCAACGTTCATGGTTACATCATGGCTGAACACGGTGATTCTTCATTTGTACCTTGGACACACACATATGTGGGAACAAAACCAGTCTTAGAATTAGTTGACGAACGCGAAGACTTAGACTTAGGTCAATTACAAGAAATTTACGAAAACGTACGTGATGCGGCATACCACATCATTGACCGTAAAAAAGCAACATACTACGGAATTGGTATGGCATTAACACGTATCGTGCGTGCTATCTTAAATGATGAACATTCAATTTTAACAGTATCAGGATTCTTAGAAGGAGAATATGGTTGTGAGGGTGCATACATTGGGACACCTGCAGTCATTACTCGTCAAGGAATTCAAGAAATTGTTGAATTAAAATTAAATGCAGTTGATGAAGCGAAAATGACTAAATCATTTACGACATTAAAAGCGACAATTGCAGCTTCAACTGACCCATATTTAGACTAATTAAAAAGCTCTTCGGAGCTTTTTTTGTTGTAAAAAACCGACTTGAAAGCGATTTTATTTTTTTGTCGAAATACGCGAAAAAATACGCGATAGCGCTTGCCAAAAGCAGAAATAGCGATTATTATTAATAAGAGTTAAAAGAAAACTTTTTTATTTCGAAAAAATCATTGGAGGTTACAGAGAAATGGCGAAAATTATTGGAATTGATTTAGGTGGAACAACAGCGAAGGTGGCAATTTTAAACCTTGATGGCCAAATTGAAGCAAAGTGGGAAGTACCAACGGTAACAGAAGATCATGGTGCACAAATTTTACCAAATTTACAAGCATCAATTGAAGCGAAATTAACAGAATTAAACTTAGCTAAAACTGATATTCAAGCAATTGGGATGGGTGTGCCAGCTCCAGTCAAACCAGATGGCATGATGTCAATGGCAGCCAACCTTGGTGGGTTTGGCGGGTTCAATGTTGCTGAAAAATTCAGTTCAATGATTGGACTACCAGTTATTCTTGACAATGATGCAAACATCGCAGCCTTAGGTGAAATGTGGCAAGGTGGAGCCAAAGGTGCTGAAAATGTTATCATGATTACACTCGGAACTGGAGTTGGTGGTGGTGTCATCGCTGATGGTGGAATCATTCGTGGTTTCGCAGGTGCCGGTGGTGAAATTGGTCATATTCGAGTTGTGAATGATGCAGATTATCTATTTATGTGCGGATGTGGAAAAAGTGGGTGCTTAGAAACAATTTCATCAGCAACAGGGATTGTCCGTGTAGCGAAACAAATGTTACAAACTCATAATGCACCAACAAAATTAGCTGATTTCCAACCATTAACAGCAAAAGATGTCTTTGATGCTGCAAAAAATCATGATGTCTTAGCATTACAAGTTGTTGATTATTTTGCGCAAACATTGGCAAAAGCGATGGGAACATTATCAGCAATCACGAATCCTGAAGTATTTGTTATTGGTGGTGGTGTCAGTAAGGCTGGTGACATTATTATTGATACTGTTGCAAAATACTATTACGAAAGTGTTTTTGCAGCAGCAACAACAGGGGTTAAAATTGAGTTAGCAAC
>JBOFSL010000091.1:0-2186 GCA_051651525.1 Culicoidibacterales bacterium
AAAGCTTCAGGTGATAATAAAAAAGCGTTCAAAATTGCATTAATGCACTCAGCTGTAGCGACAAACTTAGAAAACTTACAATTACTCTCTTACTTAAAATATACTGACGCAAATGGAGTACAACGAGAATTAGAAATTGGGACGTTGAATGGTCGTTTAGTTTTAATTGATGATTCAATGCCGACTGAAGAAGTTGCTGAAAGCTCTGCAGGAGCTGGTGATGGATATACTGCCTATACGACATATGTTTTAGGTGATGGTGCATTTGGATATTGCAACATTGGCGCAACGGTTGAATATGAGATGGATCGCAATCCTGCTGTTAATGGCGGACAAAACACTTTATATTCACGTCAACGCAAAGTATTCGCTCCGAAAGGAATTTCATTCGCCAATAAAACAGTTTCGACATTATCACCAACAAATGCTGAATTAGCAAATGGAACGAACTGGGAAATTGTCAAAGATGCTTCGGGAACAAAAACAATTGATGCAAAAGCAATTCCAATCGCACGAATTATTTCAAAAGGATAGTGATGAAATATGCTGGTAATTAATCAGCAAGCAGGTTCAGGGGGAATTTTCCCCTCTGATGAACTGCTTGATACGTATTTAACAAAAGCCGAAGTGAAGTTAAATCACTACACGTTTGGAAGAATTAAGAAACTTGATATGTTTGACCAAAGACTTGTTGATATTTACGATGCTATCGAAGAAGCAAAACTTGCAATTGCTGAACACATGTATCGTTATGAACAATCAGGAGGCACAGTTGTTTCTGAACGTATCGGTGATCAATCAGTTTCGTATCAGGAAACAGCAAAAACAGTTGAAGATGATTATTATCGAATTGCGACTGAATATTTGTCGGGTACTGATTTAATGTATCGTGGGTGGGGTGATTAGATGTTACACAATGCTACTTTATTTACCCGTATTTTTGATCAAGAGAGCCGAAAATATACGTACAAGCGAACATATCTTAAAAAAGTTTCTTGGCAAGCAGGACACAAGGTAAGAGTAAACAAAGGACAGAATACAACGAGTAATGAAACAATTGCAATTTATGTGCCATTTATTCAAGATGAGGTGTATTGTCCGCCAACTAAATTCGCTCAATTGGTTGATAAAAATGGTTTTTTCACATTCAACGCAGGAGACAGAATCATTAAAGGATTGACTGCATTTGAACTCACTGAAGAAAACACAAAACAACTTGCACAATTTGATGATGTGTTAACCATATCAACAATTAAAGTGCGTGATTTTGGCAGTGTTCGATTACAACATATTGAACTGGGTGATTAATGATGGCAAAAGTAACAGTAAATCTTGATCCAATGCTAAAAATCTTAAAGAAACGAAAGCTTGAACCAAATGGAAGAGCACAAAGATTCTTTACGAGTGAAATTCACAGACACTCTGATCCATACGTTCCGTTCAAGACAGGACCATTAAAGTCTCAAACAGATGTTGGAACGAGTACAATCACCTATAAAATGCCCTATGCAAAGAAAAACTATTATGAAAATAAAGGATTTGGAATTGAAGGTATGAATTCAGATGGTCGTCGCAAAGGTCAAAATAAACGTGGTCGTCGCGGTCCACAATGGACAAGTCGTATGTGGGCTGACAAGCAAAAACAAATATCAAAATCAGTTGCAGACTTCGTGGGAGGAAAACCGAAATGACAATTACACAATCAGTACTTGATTATTTGAATCAGTGTCCGTTGTTAGAAACGTTTAATCGTGGAATTAACGTTGATTACCTTGAAGAGCATATTGATTCATACACAATTGAAGAAACACCACACGAGCCAATTTTAAAGCGCTATGTTGATGGTAGTAGCATTCGTCAATATGAGTTTTTATTTGCGAGTCGTGAAAGTTATGGAGCTGAAGTATTTCAAAACCTTGAAAACAACGGATTCTATGAGAAGTTTAGCGAATGGATTGAAGAACAAAATACACTTGGAAACTTGCCAATCATGGCGAATTCACTACTTCCACAAAAAATTGAATGTGTCACAAATGGTTATGCTTTTCAAACAGATGAAGATAAGGCACGATATCAAATTCAAATGCGATTAATTTACTTTAAACAATAAGGAGAAATAAGAATTATGGGAATTAAACAACGGCGACAAATTGCCAATTACTTAAATATTGCAGGAACTGAAACAG
>JBOFSL010000092.1:0-2131 GCA_051651525.1 Culicoidibacterales bacterium
CATACGTAATAAAGTTTTTTTGTGTTTTCGCATATTCGCTGATGCTATCCATTAAATCCTGCGGAATTACTAAATCATCTAATGGGTCTGCATCAACTTCAACTGCTTCCAGTTCTTCCGCATCAATTGTATCTTCTAGCGATTCGACAGCATTGATTTTACTGTTAATTAAATACGTCATCACATCAAGTGGGTCAACATCAGGGAAAGCTTGGATTTCATCTGTGATTTGCTCATGCGTAATAAAGTTTTTTTGTGTTTTCGCATATTCGCTGATACTATCCATTAAATCCTGCGGGATTGTAATAGTTGCTTTCTTGTATACATCACGTTCCACTTCTACTTCTTGTTCTGCTTCAAGACGTTGGCGCTCGGCTTCCGCTTCAGCTGCTTGTTCCGCTTCAAGACGTTGGCGCTCGGCTTCAACTTCTTGTTGCTTCTCAACAATTTCCACTAAATCTACTTGAGCAAATTCGCGATTCTCAATTGGCTGAGTTTTGAAAAAGCTCATAACTAGCAGTTCGCTTGCCGAATACTCTTCAAGAGGATTATCAAAGGCATAGACCTGTTTCAAATTTGGGAGTTTTTCTAAAACTGCTAAACTTGTTAATTGATTTCCCCAAACACTAACAACTTCTAGATTTTCCAGTGCTTCTAATGGATTCAGTGATGTCAGCTGATTTTGTGATGCTGCCAAAAAACGTAAGTTTTTACATAATTCTATCCCATCTAATGCGCTAATATTGGCATTGGAAATATTTAACGTTTGTAACTGTTCAAGACTGTTTTGATCAAATCGTAAGTTTTGATTATTTAATGCTGACTCAATAGTAGCCATTAAATTTTTATCAATAAATAGTGGTTTATCCTTTATTTGCTCGTGAGTCATTATTATTCCTCTTTTACTTTTAATTTTAATCTAAATAAAAAATATATCGTAATTTTATTTTAACATTTTTTTGCTATTTTCTCAATTTCTTATTTAATATTTCTTTCATAGTAAAAAAACTTTCACTCTTTAAAGTGAAAGTTTTTAAAAATTATTTACGACCTAATTTATTCTCAAACTGCAATAATTTGATTCAGCACCTTGACTGAAATCATATATCCAACGTAACGATCAGAAAAGATAGTTAAGATCCTTATTGCTATTAGCTATTTTTGTACATCAGGGTACTTCTAAAAAATGGCTCAACACCAGTGTATGAATTACTCCATGAACGACTCTAAAATGAACCAATCCTTCATGGTGATGAAACACCATCTACACTTCTTGAACGAAATGATAATTTACCTGGTTCGAAAAAAAGTTATTTCTGATTATTTACAACCGGTGAAACAACCAAGCAAAAAATTGCGTTTTACCACGTCAATGAGTCCCGAGGATGGCAGTCATCGCTGCCCTTTTTCCTGAATTTAAAGGAGTTATACAACTGTGATGGCTATACTGCCTACAAAAACTGAAACTGAAACTAACCCAATTTGTTCTCAAAAAACATCAAAAGTGCACGAACGAATGCAAGGGCGTATATCATAATTGAAACAGATTGACCATTGAAATATTTAGAAACCTCTTCAAAAACGTACCGTATTGTCCTGATATTGACAATGAATTTGCCTTTGGTCCAATTTATATTCTACATCCAAAGATATAATAATATGAAAAACTTACTGCTTCTGAATTTGTTTTGCCAGCACAAGTGAGCTTTTGTATAGACGGTTTAATGTTACTACATTGTACGCTCTTTTGATAATACTGTCGTTTTCACTTGTTATAGGTGGCGATTTAAAAAGTAAAATTGACTTTTTTAGTAAATAGTTAATGATACATGCCAATTTATACTAGCTTATTTTGCAAAAACCGCTTATTTATATGATGTCTAGTGATTACTTAAACTCGCTAAGCCAACGCTAAACTTGCCCGAGCTGGATTATACTAGTAAGCAAAAACGCCCCGTTCTTCTAAGAACGGGGCGTTTTTGCTTTTGGAATAATTATGTAGTCTAACCATTTATTGACTGATATCGTATCAGTTATGCTCGCAATAAACTTACTTTTAAATCCTGATCATCACTAAATTGACAAAGAACTTTTTTCAGTCCTTGTTTTTACGTTTTGTGATTAGTACTTT
>JBOFSL010000093.1:0-3561 GCA_051651525.1 Culicoidibacterales bacterium
CAAGGAATTACTTGAGCACGAATGAGACCTTTGGCTGTGAATGTTGCGACAATTGGTTCAATTGAATCGGTTTGTTCATATGATTTCCTCCAAATTTTCAAACTTGATCGTGAAATCGGATCAACTTCAAGAAAGTCGATAATTTGCAGCCGATCAGCTCGGAATAACCGCTCATCTTGACGTGAGTGGCAAAATGCGGGGCAGTACCAGACGCCATCGAGCATATAAATGCCAATCGGTGTTAAAATTCGTGAGCAGGATTGAGTAGCCGAAGTGTAATGAACCCGTAAAATGCGGTGTTCAATCGCCGCTTGTTGCAAGCGGGTTAATTCAGGGATCGGCAACGTCCGTTTTGAAACTGATAATTCGGTGACGTCACTTAAACGATCAAATAAATTTCGTTTTACAATTGGGAGTTCGTGACGTAAACGCTGAATACTCTGTTCTGCATGAAAGGGGAACGGTAAAGTAGGAATACTTGTTAATGTCTCAGCTGCAAATAATAACGCGATGAGTTCATCATTTGTCATCATTTTTGGTAATTTCCCTTGATCCTTGACGCGAAAACCACCACCACGACCGGTCGCCGATTCAATTTCAATTCCGGAAGCAATCATTTTTTGTAAATAACGTTGAGCTGTTCGACGCGAAAGACCAGTTTCAGTTGTCAAAAAATCAAGCGAAAATGTATCATGTGTAGAAATAAAATCAATCAGTGTTAAGACACGGGCTACATCTGAAGTCGAATCTGTCATATGTGTCAATCCTTTCGAAGCAATGTACCTATAGCATATCAAAGAATTCTACAAATAAAAACAAAACAAGCTGTTTTTGACGTCATATATGTCATCAAAATGCATAAAAAAACAGGCAAAGCCTGTTGGGTTTATTGGTAGTGCTGTAAGGTTGCAAGGAGTTGCGTACGAATTTCGGTAATAAACGATTCGGGGGCGGTCAGTGTTAATTCTGGCCCGAATGATAATAAATCTTCAATTAAATTTTGTTTTTTGGCACTTTGTACGAAAACTGATAATTTCCCATTGCTCACTTTGCCATCCATCCAAGTAATTGCTTGAGCTAAGACCTCACCTTTAGGCGTTAAGTTTGCGGTTAATTGAACATCACCATAATCAGTATTATAGTGACTTAACCATTCAGCAAGCGAATGGTGTGTGAGCTCATCTATACTCAGTTTTTCAATAATTTCAATCCGATCGGCACGAAATAACCTTTCTTGTTGACGGCTAAAGCAGTAAGCTGGGCAATACCAAACGCCATCAAGCATATAAATTCCCAATGGTGTAATTGTTCGCTCATTTGCACCTGAAGCGGAAACGTACTGAATTTTGAGTTTCGTTTGCGTCAAGGCAGCATCACGTAATTGAGACAAGTCAGGAGCAGCTAAATTACGAGTTGAAACTGAAAAATGCATCACTCGCTTCCAATCTTCAAAGCGTTTTCGCTCATCCATTGGCAATGTTTGCAAAAATTGTTGCAATATTTTCGGGACGTGCAAATCATCAAATGGTAATTTGTAGAGTTGATCGAGTGTTTGAAAAGCGAATAACAAAGCGACCAGTTCATCAGCACTGATAAAGCGTGGTAATTTTGTTGATGATGAAATTGTGAAGCCACCCCCATGGCCAGAACCAGATTTTATTGGCAAGCCAGCATCACGAAATTTTTTGATATAACGCTGCACAGTTCGTTGGGGAATCTGTGTTTCTTCAGAAACTTTACTTAATGAAAACGAATGATTATTACTAAAAAAAGCGAGTAATGTCAGAAAACAGGTGACATCGTTTAATTTTTTTTCCATGTAAAATATGAGCTCCTTTAATATGTGTTTTCTTTGATTGTAGCATATCAGATTTTTAATTGACGGTTATTTTCAAAAAATGGAATGAAAAATAAGTGAGAAATACTAGCTTTTTTTAAAAAGTACGCTATAATAACGGAAGGATATTGACGAGGAGGTGTGTAACATGGACACAATTCAAGAATTACAACAATTATTGCAAGGTGGGCTTGATGATTCAAACGACCAAGTAATGTATGCACCACTACCAGGGGCAACCATTTTACATACAGCAGTCGCACACAATGATGTGCAAGCAATCGATGAAGCGATTCAATCAGGCGTGGCAATTGACACAAAAGACAGCGAAGGGGATACGGCATTACAAGTTGCGATTTATTTGCAACAACGTGAAGCATTCTACCATTTAGTCGCACTCGGTGCGAATGTAACACAGGCAAATAATCAAGGATATAGTCCTTTACACAGTGCAATTGTGAGTAATGCACCACAATTTGTGGCACCACTTGTAATCGCTGGGGCAAATGTAAACTGCCAAAGTAATGAAGGGGATACACCACTGCATGTAGCCGCAATCTTCAAGAATGAAGCTGTCGAGGCGTTATTAATTCAAGCAGGAGCAAATCAAGATTTAGTCAATGCGAGTCATCAAACGGCCAAAATGTTGAAAGAAGACCCTGAAACAGTGCAATTGCAAAAGCTGTGGGAAGCATTGATTGATGTGAAACCAGAAGTGGATATCCGCGTAGAAACTGAGTTACATAAAGCAGTTGCTCACAATGATCTTGAGCAAGTCCAACGGTTATTGCAACAAGGGGTTGATCCAAATCAATTTGATGAGCAAGGTGAGCCTGTTTTACATTTAGCGGCAAGCTTAGCACAACCAACGATTTTACAAGCATTATTGCAAGCAGGGGCAGATTGTGAAGTTGAAAATGATTTACAGGAAACGCCATTATTTAGTGCAATTCATTATCACAGTCCGCTAGCAGTTGGTGTCTTACTCGCGCATGGTGCCAATGTCCACTGGCAAAATGAAGATGGCGATACACCACTACATGTGGCAATTATTCAACAGCAAGTCGAAATTGTTGCGCAAATAATCGCGGCTCAAGCGAATCCAGCAATTGAAAACGACCTTGAACAATCAGCGCATGAACTCGCAGCGCATTTACCAAATCAAGTTATTCAACACATGTTGAAACGTTAAACTACTCATTAGAGTAGTTTTTTTGTCTTTGGCTTGACATTCAAAGAAAGAGTACTTACACTTAAATCGAAACCATTCTGTTTTAAAATTTAAAATTACCTGGAAAGAAGGCCGAAATTATGCAAACAATCACAACAATTCAACAACGCGAAACAATTCGTCGCTTTACGAATGGGATTAGCCAAACCCAACTGGAACAACTCTTAACAGCTGGTACTTGGGCACCGAATCATGGTAAGCGCGAACCATGGCGCTTTATCGTTTTAAATACAGAAGCTGCTTTTGATAAATTATTAGCTGTTTATGCTGAATCTGGAAAAACGATTCCACCACTTGAACGTTGGCGTGAAACACGGAAGTTTCCAACGATGGTTGTTGTTGTATTACCAAAACATTCATGTGAGAAAGAATACAAAGAAGATGTCCTTGCACACGGGGCGTTAATTCAAAATATTCAATTAGCAGCTTGGGAACAAGCAATTGGTGTTGTTTGGAAAACTCGCTTCTTCCCATTCAATGAAGCATTTGGGAT
>JBOFSL010000094.1:0-9205 GCA_051651525.1 Culicoidibacterales bacterium
TGTTCTCACCACATTGTTTATAAAAATAACCTTTGTAATTATGAATATACGTGTCACTAATTCATTGTAGGCAAATTCATTTCCATCTTTTGCTAAATACAATAATTCATCATAATTCACTTTTTGCATCGGATTTCCCCCCGGAATTTATTTATTTTTTGATAATTGGGTTACGTTGTCCATACACTTCATACATTAAAATTGCTGCTGCTACTGAGGCATTTAATGAGTTTACATGTCCAACCATTGGCATTTTGACTAATAAATCACTTTCCTCGAGAACAAGTCGCGAAATTCCTGATCCTTCGCTCCCAATCACTAAACACGTTGGCATATCATAGCGCTCTTGTCGATAATCACTTTTCGCACTTGCATCAGTTGCAACAAACCAAAGCCCATCTTTTTTCAACTGTTTCATTGTTTTAACTAGGTTTGTAACTTCGACAACTTTAACATGTTCAGCAGCGCCAGTCGCTGTTTTCATTGCTGCCGTATTCACATGAACACTTCGGTGTTTTGGAATGATAATTCCGTGTGCGCCAATTGCATCAACCGTTCGCATAATTGCTCCCAAATTACGTGAATCTTCCAATCCATCAAGTAAAACGAAAAATGGTTGTTCATTACGCGAATGCGCTTCAGCGAACAAATCTTCTAGTTTTGCATATTTGTAAGCTTCCACTTCGGCGACAACACCTTGATGTGTTCCTTCTGCTAAGCGGTCTAATTCTTGACGTTTTACCGAGCGAACGACAACGTGTTTTTGACGAGCAAGTTCCACGAACTCCCCTGAATCCTGTATTTTCATCGTTTCATTAATATATAAAGTAAAAACTTTACGTGTGCTTTGTAATACTTCTGAAACTGAATTACGTCCATAAATATATTCTCGTTTAGTCATTTTTTTCACCATTTTCGATAATTTCAATTGCTTTTTCACCTAAGGTCTTTAAGCGTTGGGTTTGTTTTGTTAAATATAAATACCCAAAAATTGCTTCAAAACCTGTACTTCGGCGATACGTTTGGACATCACAGTTTTTTGGTTTTGTATGACTTTGCGCATTTCTTCCGCGTCGATAAATATCATATTCATCTGCTGTTAATTGCTCTAAAGTAATCAATTCTTGAATAATTTTATTCTGCGCTTTCGCACTCACAAATTTTACTGCACCACGTTGCAACTCTTGAGGTTTAGTAATTCCAGCTTGAAGTAAATGCTCACGGACGATTAAATCAAACGCAGCATCACCCATGTATGCTAAGGCAATTCCGTTTAATAATTTTGCTTCCATCCTTATACCTCAATCCCTTTTTCTGCTAATTGTTGACGAATTTCATCGGCTTTTGTAAAATCTTTTGCTTGCCGAGCACGCTCGCGCTCATGGAATAAGTGTTTGATTTCCACTGAAAGTGGCTCAATTCCACTTAAATGTAAGCCTAACACTTGATCAATTTTCACAAATAACTGACAAGCTGCTTGTAATTGATCGAGTTGCACATTTTGACGTGTATATTGATTGAGCACTTTCACTAGTTCGAACAATATTGTCATTGCATTGGCGGTATTAAAATCATCATCCATTGCTGCTTCAAAACCTTGTTTAATTGACTCCACTGCTTCATCGAATATCGGTTCAATTAAATGAGCATCTGCTAAATCTAATTTTCTAAAGGCACCACGATAGGCTGTTTTTGTGCGTTCAACAAATTTTTCAGCACTATCTAATGCTTCAAGTGAAAAATTAATTGGTTGGCGATAATGTGTACTTAACATCCACGTTCTCACCGTTGTTCCTTCGTATTGCTCAAGAATCGCGCGCACAGTTTTAAAATTACCGAGTGATTTAGACATTTTTTCATCATCGATTTGGACGAAACCATTATGCATCCAGTAATTCGCGAGTCCATGTTCAAAACATGCCTGGGATTGTGCAATTTCATTTTCATGATGTGGGAATTTTAAATCCATTCCACCACCGTGAATATCAATCTTTTTACTAAAGTGCGCATCAATCATCACGACACACTCTGTATGCCATCCAGGTCGTCCTGTTGACCATGGTGATTCCCAGCTTACACCCGTTGTTGTTGCTTTCCAGAGCGTGAAATCTAATGGATTTTCTTTCCCGTGATTTTCTTCAATGCGTGCACCAACGAGTAAATCATTCATTTTTTGATTTGATAACGTTCCGTATTCCGGTAATTTTGTCACTCGGAAATAGACTGCCCCTTCAGCTACATATGCGTAGCCTTTTTCAATTAATTGTTCAATAAATGTAATAATTTCAGTCATTGATTCGGTTACTTTTGGCATTGTTGGTGCTAAGTTTGAGCCTAATGCCTGTACATCATCTTGATAAGCTTTGGTAAATAATTCGGTTAATGTTTGTTCATCTACTGCTTGGGCAACTGCAGCAGCAATGATTTTATCATCAACATCTGTAATATTACTGACATAATCAACATCGTAGCCTGAATATGTTAAATAATTGCGGACAACATCGAAAATAATAATCGGTCGAGCATTTCCGATATGAATATAATTATATACAGTTGGTCCGCAGACGTACATTGATACTTTTCCAGGTTCAATTGACGTAAATGGCTCTACTGTATCATGAAGTGAATTGTATATTGATAACATCTCTATTCTCCTTTCGTTTCTTTATTATTTTACCATAAAAATTGATTTTCGTTTGCTTGATTTTCAAGTTAATTGACACTTTTAAAAAAGCGATAGTGTTTTTAAGTTTTTTTTGTTATAATTTTCACATAATTTACAAGGGGAGTTTTTTTATGAAACAAAAATTTGAAATGGATCATATCTTTGAAGCCAAACCTGAGCTAGTTTTTGAAGTCATTCACGATCTCACGATGAAGCAAATGGATTCGGTCGGCAAAGCCACGAGAAAACCAAAAAAAATAATTGGTACAACCTATGAATATCAGCTACTTATAAAAAAACGACAAATGCGTGCAAAATTTACAATTACTGATTTTAAACGTCCACTCCGCTTTGCTTATCAAGTTGAAGTTGAGTCATCATTGAATGAAACAATTTGGGAAATTGAAGTTGATGATGATAATCGGACATATGTACACTATACGGAACAGTCTGGCGGGAGTAGTTTCAGTAGTGGGATTCTCTATAAGTTAGCAGGATTTTTTATGCAGCGTAAGCAAAAACAAGCAACAACACAGCTCTTTGCTGCGATTTACGAAGAAATTATTAAACGACAAAATTAATTGTATCACCTAAAAAAACGAGTTGGAAATAAATTCCAACTCGTTTTTAATATGGAATTTTTATTTCTGCGATTCTATGTATTGTTGATTCACCCCAAAAGGCGGTCACAATTTTGCGATGGCTATTGGCCATTGGAAATTCTAAGAAATTTTGTTGATTAATGAATTTCGCCGCTTTTAAAGACTTGGGCAATTCATTCACTTCAATTAACCAAACTCGCATATGCCAAATTTGGTGACTAAAAATATGTTTGTAGGTCCCAAAGTATTGCACTTCCTGTGAAATACGATATTTTTTTTGAATTATTTTTTGGATATCTTCTTGTTCGCTACGATCTTCTTTGCAAACAAATTGCGGCAAGGCCCAAAGGTGTTGTAATACCCCTTTTTGATTATTTTCCATCATTGCAATCTTTTCACCATCTGTAAACACTACCGTTTCAAACCAATATGGTTGTGCCGGTTTTTTCCGTGCCTTCACTGGTAATTGATCTTGTGAATCATCTTGGTATGCTTGGCATAAATGTTGAACTGGGCAATTTGTACACTTCGGATTGGTTGGTGTACAAATTAGTGCACCAAGCTCAATTAAGCCTTGATTGAAATATGAAGGGTTAGCTTGTGTCATTAACCCCATTAATAATTGTTCATAACTTTTTTTTGTACTTATCTTACTAATATCACGAATATCTGCTTGGAGTCGAGCCATGACTCGTAAAACATTTCCATCAACTGCTGGATATGCTTTTGAAAATGCACAGGCACTAATTGCTCCAGCTGTATACGAGCCAATTCCTGGTAGCGCCAAAATTTCATCAAAGTCGGTAGGGAAATCCCCTTGATGTACTTCAACAATAATGATGGCTGCTTTTTGCATATTTCGAACACGACTGTAGTAGCCTAGTCCTTCCCACACTTTCAATAACTGCGCTTGGGGCGCTTGGGCTAAATCAGCAATTGTTGGAAACGTCGTCAAAAATCGATTATAATAGTCGATTACCCGAATAACTTGGGTTTGTTGTAACATAATTTCACTTACCCAGATATAATATGGATTTCGCGTTTTACGCCACGGCAAATCGCGTTGATGTTGCTCAAACCAATCAATCATAAGTTGTTCAAAACTTTCCATTCCACACCTCATTGCTCATACTTGAATTCGTTCATTTTTTCACTTGCGCTTCATACATTTGTGCATATTTGCCTTTTTGAGCCAATAGCGTTTCATGTGTCCCTTTTTCATACACACAGCCTGCATCTAGTACAATAATTTGATCTGCTGTTTTAATTGTCGATAAACGATGCGCAATGATGAACGTTGTTCGATTTCGCTTTACAACATGTAAAGCACGTTGAATTAACTGTTCTGTTTCTGTATCAATGTTAGCTGTGGCTTCATCGAGAATTAAAATTGCTGGATTAAATATAATTGCTCGCACAAACGCTAATAGCTGTCGTTCCCCTAATGAGAAGTGACTCCCCATTTCAATAATTGGTTCGTCTAACCCTAACGGAAGTTTATCCAATAAGAACTCAGCACCAACTTGTTGGAAAGCTGCTAATACTTCTGCTTGTGTGATATCCGTTCGTTCCATCACAATATTATCATAAACAGTTCCCGCGAATAAAATTGGATCCTGTAGTACCATTCCAATATGATGACGGTACTCTTGCTTATTCAATGTGTTCAACTCATACCCATCAACACGAATACTTCCGGTTTGATAGTCATAAAAACGCAGTAAGACATTCATCAATGAACTCTTCCCGCTTCCAGTATGACCAACTAAAGCTACTGTTTGCCCAGGTCGAGCATGGAAACTAACCGCATTTAAGACGTTCTTACCTTCAGTGTAAGCAAAACCAACATCTTCAAAGATAATATCACCTTTTAAATCATGAATTGTTTGTGCCACTTGTTCTTCTTCAGCTTCCGCTAAAAATTCAAATGCACGAACTGCACCTGAACGTGAATCTTCATAAATCGCTAAAATGCTAAATAAACTCCACAATGGTTCTGCAAGGCGATTAATATAATCAACAACCGCATAAATTGTCCCAATTGTCACTCCAAGCTCAAAATTTAATGCTTGTGTCCCAAAATAGACTAACGCTAAGGTTAATAGTGTCCGCCGAACAACATGAACCATACTTCCAGAAATTCCGGCGCTCAACGTCGATAATTTTCGGCGTTCACTAAAATAGCTATTACATAGTTGATCAAATTCATCAACTGCTTGTTCTTCATAATTGAAAGCTCGAATTACTTCAATACCTTTCAATTGTTCATTTAAACTCGCATTAATATCTGAATTAATTTCACGTGCACGTAAATTGTATTTTGAAGCAAAACGACGATAAATCCAAATCCAACCAGCAATCATTGGTAATAAAATCAAGGCAATAAATCCAAAAAATGGACTCACATAGAAAATCCCAATGAATGCTCCGATGAACACAACTGCCCCCTGCAAAACACCGGCAATGACATTCTCATAAATCGAACGAATTGCTTCGGTATCATTGGTAATGTAGGCGACTACTTTCCCATCTGCAACATTACTAAAATAATCAATTGGTAATTTTTGCATTTTCGCAAAAGCTGCTTTGCGAATATCTAACACAACCTCGTTGGAAAGTTGACGGAATGAAAAACTCGAGAAAAAGGAAGCAACTGCACCAAAGACAGCAACAATTAAAAATGCTCCTACCGCCAAGAATAATGGTTGAATGAACGGTTGATAAAATTGCCACACTTGATCACTCGTCAATAAATCAGCAGCGACTTTTTGGTTATTTTCATAGACAATTCCATCAATTACTTCAGGTTGATCCAAAGCTTGATCGATAAAGTAGTAACTTGTTCCACTTAAGACAAGTGTTGCTTGTTCACGCGTTTTATCCGTAGTAAATCGTTGTGGCGTATAATACTTACCTTCATATTCAACGCTACCCTGAATAGGTGTTGTTTGTTCGTACCAAGGTTGTGTGATTCCGCCAACTTGATTGTCTAAAATTTCACGAATTACTAGTGGTGTTAAAATGAGTGACAACATTGAAAAGACTAATGAAAAAATACCAATAAATACACGTTTTTTATGTTGTTTTGTGTAATACCATAATTGACTAAATAACATTATTGGACACCTCCTTGCTCTTGAAAGTTTTGATTATTGAATTGTTCGTAATACCAACCTGCTTGTTCCATTAATTGTTCATGGGTTCCACGTTCGATAATTACACCATCATCGAAAACTAAAATCTCGTCCGCATGTTGAACTGCTGATAATCGATGCGCAATAATCAATGTTGTTTTATTTTTACGATATTGGAGTAAATGTTCAATAATCGTCGCTTCTGTTTTCCCATCAACTGCCGATAAGGAATCATCTAATATGAGAATTTCACGATCCGCAGCAAAAGCACGAGCAATTGAAAGGCGTTGTTTTTGTCCACCTGACAACATGACTCCATCTTCACCAACTAAAGTTTCGAGACCATTCGTTAAATGCATAATATCTTTCGTAAAATCTGCTAAACAAATCGCTTGATCAATCATTTGATCATTTGCATCTGGCTGACCGATTCGGACATTTTCACGAACATTTTTCGTGAACAAAATATGTTCTTGCGGTACATAGCCAATTAATGAGCGAATAGCTACTAAATCAAAATTCTCAATCGATTGGCCATTGACTAAAATTTCTCCTGTCCCTAATGGATACTCGCGGAGTAGCTGACGAACAACTGTCGTTCGACCACCACCTGTTTTTCCGACTAAACCTAAAGTTTGACCTTTTTGAATTTTAAAATCAATATTTTGTAAAACTTGCTTTGTTTGTGGTTGATAACTAAAGCTATAGTTTTTAAATTCAATTGTGTCTAACTCGATTACATCATTCGATATCTCTGGATTTTTGACAATCGCTGGTGTTTGGACAACTTCATTAAAACGATCATACGATGCGTTTCCACGTTGTAACAAATTAATCATTCCGCCAATTGCATATAGTGGCCACCCGAGCATCCCAATATATAAGTTGAAGGCGACTAAATCACCGATTGTAATTTGTTGAGCAAAGACAAGCAGTGCACCAAACCCAATCGAAATTGCATAAGAAAGTCCAAATAACCCATTGATGACTGGTTCGAAAAAGGCATCAATTTTAGCAACTTTTACATTATGCTCTTTTACAATCGTTGCTTGTTTCGTTAACCGTGCAACATCACTATCTTCTTGTACATACGCACGAATGACACGGACACCTTTTACTGATTCTAAGAGAACCGTATTTAGGTTACTCATTTGTGCTTGAGCTTCTGTATAAACTTTATGAATCTTTTTCCCTAAAATTGTTGAACTAATTGAAATAAATAATAACGGAAAAATTGCGGCCACGGTTAGGCGCCAATCGACACTAATCACCATAAATAAGACAATCATTCCTAAATAAACAGTTGATTCTAAAAACATAAACACACCGTCACTAGTCGCAACAGAAACTGCACGTAAATCAACAGTCGCGCGTAACATTAAATCACCAACATTAAATCGTTGGAAAAACGGCCCATCCATTTTGACAATATGAGCAAAATATTGCTTCTTTAAATCCCGCTCTAATCGGTGACCGTTTAAAGAAAATAAGTAAGACCATAAAAAGGCAACAATATAGCCCACGATAATAATTGTAATCAACATTGCCACGAGACCAAATAAGCGTTCACTCGTCAATGTTCCTTCACTAATATAGTCCAAGCCGCGGCCAATAATTTGTGGTGGTAAAATTGCACATATATTCGCGATCGTTAAACAGACCGCTGCACTCATGTATGCAAACCAGTGCTTTTTTAAATACCACCCAAATTTTGTAAATAAACTCAACATCCTACTTCCTCCTTTTATTTTCTCATGTATATCTATCTAAGTTACCACATTTTTGTTGAAAACATCTCTTTTTAGCTGAATTTTTATTTTCTAAATCTGATAAATTTAAAAATTATCCCACGATTTACTCAATACTATAAAAAAAAATGGGAATCCCCATCTTTTTAGAAAAAGCTTACTGTTTGTCGCGCTTTAAATGTTTGTTTTGCCGCGAGCGATTGCATTGCCGGTTTGTTTGCAAGTTCAAATGGTCCTTCAATCGTATCCGCATACCCATACCAAGGTTCTAAGCAGATAAATTCAGCCATTTGTTTTGGCGGTGTCCAAATTGCAACATACGGGAAACCAGCAAAATTATACGTCAATCCATGTTGATGATTTTTGCTACGCAACGTCATTTCGCCACCTTGGAAATTGTTAAAAACAATCGCGTCATTATCGAACAAGTCATAATGTAGTGCCATTCTTTCAACATCTGCACTCACTTCGGCAACTTCACCACTAAATAATCCTTGCTTTGGATCGAGTAACATCGCTGTCAAATCTTCAGGTTGCGCAAATTCAAGGATATAATCGCTAAATTGATCATTTGGCAATAATTTCGTACTAAATGCTGGATGTGCACCAATTGAAAAATGAAGTGTTTCCTCTGCAGGATTTTTGACGAACCAATCAATTACTAGTTTGTCTACTTGTAGCGTGTACACAATATCTAAAATAAATTCAAATGGATACTGTTGACGACTTTGCTCAGTTGCTTCTAAGCGGAAGCACACACTGTCCAACGTTGTTTCAACAACTTCAAATTGTTGGTCTCTAGCAAATCCGTGTTGCGATAATTCATAACTTGTTCCATTATGAGTATACTTATTTTCTGCTAAACGACCGACAATTGGAAATAACACCGGTGCATGTCTTGCCCAGTATTTTGGGTTCCCATTCCATAAATATTCCAAATTTTCGATTTTATGATAAATTCGTGTTAGTTGTGCTCCTAATTGAGCAATTTCTATCTTTATGATTTCGTTTTCTAAAATAACCATCTGTCTCTCACCATTTCTTTTCTTTTTTTAT
>JBOFSL010000095.1:0-2364 GCA_051651525.1 Culicoidibacterales bacterium
AACAAAAAGAACAACAATTTGAATTGCAACGGCAAAAATTGCAAGCGTACAGCCCACTCCAAGTGATGGAACGTGGCTATACAATTGTGCGTAATCCAGACCAACACGTTGTGCGGTCAGTTCAACAATTAGCGCCAGATCAACATATTCAAATTCAATTTCAAGATGGACGAGCATATTGTCGCATTGAAATGTTGAGCGAGGAGGAAGTTTAGATATGACAGAACAACAAACATTTGAACAAGCGCTTCAAGCGTTAGAAAAAATTGTTCAACAGCTTGAAAAAGGTGAAGTTGAATTAGAACAATCGATTGCTCTTTTCCAAGAAGGCATCGGTCTCGCTCAACAATGTCACCATAAATTAGCAACTGTGGAAACACAAATGGCAACGCTTGTTGATGAAAACGGACAATTAAAGCCATTCTCGTTGGAGGATAAATAAAATGTTATCACAAGAACTTCAAAGCGAATTAACTCAATTTGAAAAGTATTTAACAACAGTAGCCAATACGTTACCATATCCACAGAAGCTCCAAGAAGCTGCGGCTTATTCGCTCCTTGCGGGTGGAAAACGGATTCGGCCATTGCTCACTTTTGCAACGGCGAAGGCTTTTGGTCTTGAAAGTCAAGAAGTCTATCCATTAGCGACAGCAATTGAAATGATTCATACATATTCATTAATTCATGATGATTTACCAGCAATGGATGATGATGATTTACGTCGTGGAAAACCGACAAATCATAAAGTCTATGGTGAAGCGACAGCGATTTTAGCTGGTGATGCGTTATTGACTGAAAGTTTCAATCAATTGGCAAAACTACAGGTGAAACCAGAAATTATTGTTGAATTAATCGGTAATCTTGTACGTTGTGCAGGTGGTGCTGGGATGGTTGGTGGCCAAATTTTAGATTTAGCTGCTGAACAAAACCAAGTCCCACTTGAACAATTACAAGAAATTCACTATCTAAAAACAGGGCGAATGATTGAAATCGCGATTGTCGGTGCGGCTCAAATTGCGCAAGCACCAAAACTGACAATTATGTTATTAGAAACGTATGCCCAAGCGATTGGTCTCGCTTTTCAAATTCAAGATGATATTTTAGATGTGACGGCGACAACACAACAATTAGGAAAGCCACAAGGAAGTGATGTCGCAAAAGTGAAAAGTACGTATGTTTCATTACTTGGACTTGATGGGGCAAAAATCGCACTCGAACAAGAGCGACAACGAGCACATGCGGCATTAGCAAAAGCAGAATTGACAACACCAACCTTACTAGAGTTAACGCAACTCATCTGTAACCGTCAAACATAAAAAGAGGTGATGAACATGGCGAACTACGAATATTTATTTGAAATTACTGAGCCAAACTTTATCAAAAAGTTTCGGATTGATGAAATGGAAATTTTGGCAACGGACATTCGCCAATTTCTAATCGAAACATTAAGTGAAACTGGCGGTCATGTTGCACCAAACTTAGGTGTCATCGAACTGACGTTAGCACTTCACTATGTGTTCAACACCCCAAATGATAAATTTATTTGGGATGTTGGTCATCAATGTTACACACATAAAATTTTAACTGGACGTGCCAAGCGATTTAATCAGTTACGCAAATATCAAGGTTTAAGTGGTTTCCCACGTTTGGAAGAAAGTCCGCATGATGCCTTTGAAACTGGTCATAGCTCAACATCACTATCAGCCGCAATGGGAATGGCAGTTGCTCGTGACATGTGCGGTGAAAACTACCATGTTGTTCCGATTATCGGTGATGGTGCATTAACTGGTGGAATGGCACTTGAAGCGTTAAATCATATTGGTGATGAACAACGACCAATGATTATTGTTTTAAATGATAATGGAATGTCAATTTCCAAGCCAGTTGGTGCGATTGATCGACAATTAGAGGCAGTTCGTATCAATAAAAGTTATGCACAAGTGAAACATATGTTCCGTGCAGCATTGGAACGTATTCCAGTTGTTGGCGATTCACTAGCAACAACGGCAGAAAAAATGAAAACCCAAGTCAAACGTGCACTCGTTACGAGTGAAGAATCAACATTATTTGATTCTTTGGGGATTATCTACTTAGGTCCAATTGATGGTCATAATTTAGAGGATCTTATTGCGACCTTTGAGTTGGCAAAACAAGCGAAGCGTCCGGTTGTCGTTCATGTAATGACCCAAAAAGGTCGTGGATACAAGCCTGCTCAAAGTGATACGCGTGGAACGTGGCATGGAATTGGTCCGTTTGATTTAGAAACAGGACAAAAATATCATAAAAAACCAAATTATGAAGATCGTGTGTGGAGTAGTGTGATTTCCCAAACATTAGAACGTTTAGCTGAAACCGATAAACGGT
>JBOFSL010000096.1:0-2221 GCA_051651525.1 Culicoidibacterales bacterium
ACAAGAGCACATATTGTTAATAATTATGCTGCAGTAACAGCAGCTTGCCTCATGGTTGAGAAACAAAAATTTGAACAAGTGAATGGTTTAAATGAAGAACATTTGACGATCGCATTTAATGATGTTGATTTCTGTTTCAAACTCTATGCAGCAGGATACTATAATGTGATGCGTCCAGATGCGTTATTATATCACTATGAATCAAAATCACGCGGAGCTGAAGATACTATTGAAAAGCAAGCGCGTTTTGCGAAAGAAATTGAGTATATGCGTACGAATTGGGCACATGTTAGTGACAATGACCCTTTCTATAATGAAAATTTAAATCGTCGTCATTTAAACTTTAGATACAACGAACCAGAAAAGAGTGAATAAGCATGAAAGTACTAGTAACTGGCTATAATGGTCAATTAGGATATGATGTTGTTCGTGAATGCACGAAACATGGAATTGAAGCAATCGGTATCGATGTTGCACAACTAGATATTACGGATGAAGCAGCGGTAGTTGCTTATATGAATGAAGTGAAACCAACACACTTGATTCACTGCGCAGCGTATACGGCAGTTGATCGTGCGGAAGACGATGTTGAAACATGTGAAAAAGTGAATGTTCTTGGTACGAAATATTTGGCACAAGCGTGTCAAAAATTGGCAATTCCAATGATGTATTTCAGTACTGATTATGTTTTCAGCGGAAATGGTGAAACTGCGTTTGAAATTGACGGTGAAATTGCACCAACAAGCGTCTACGGACGTACAAAATGGGAAGGTGAAGAAGTAGTTCGTCAACTTGTTGAAAATCACTTCATCATACGCATTTCTTGGGTCTTTGGTGAAAATGGCAACAACTTTATCAAAACGATGCTCCGTTTAGGTGCAGAACGCTCAGAACTAAATGTGATTGATGATCAAATTGGATCACCAACATATACGGCAGATGTGGCGAAACTTGTTGTAGAAATGATGCAAACAGCAAAATACGGAACGTATCACGCTTCAAATGAAGGATTCTGTAGTTGGGCTGATTTTGCGCAAGAAATCTTTAAAATTGCGAATCTTGATGTAACGGTACACCCAATCCCTACGGAACAGTATCCAACACGTGCGCAACGTCCAAAAAATTCACGGATGTCAAAACAATCGTTAATCGATAATGGGTTTGAGCTGTTACCAACATGGCAAGCAGCAACAAAACATTATATCGATATTTTACAAAGTGAAAAATAAACTTCAAAAGTTGGCTCCAAGTAATTGGGGCCAATTGTTGCAAAATGCAAAAACTACTTGGCAATATGGTGGCGCAAAAGGAATTTATCGTAAATTTTATTATGTTGTAGGGAAGCCGTATCGTCAATATGTGAAAGTGCAAAAACAAGCAGATGTGAATCGTGATGTACAAGTAGAGCTACGTGCATTGCAAGTAAAGCCACTTATTTCAATTTTAACACCGACATATAAAGTCCCGTTACCGCTATTGTATGAATGTGCAGCATCGATTTTGCAACAAAGTTATCCGAACTGGCAGTGGTGTATTGTTGATGACGGATCAAATGACCCAGAATTAACGAAAGCATTACATGCGTTAGCAAAACAAGATGAGCGAATTGTTATTAAAGTTATTGAAACGAATCAAGGCATTTCACAAGCAACGAATACAGCGCTTCGTATGGCGAAGGGTGAATATATTGCACTAGTTGATAATGATGATACGCTTGCGCAACACGCCTTGTTGGAAATTGCCAAAGTATTGCAAGACCAACGAGTTGATTGGATCTATAGTGATGAAGATATGTTGAGCCCAACAGGCGAACAGATCAATCCTGATTTTAAACCGGATTGGTCGCCACATACATTATTATCACGGATGTACACAAATCATCTTACGGTTTATCGAACTGCACTTGTTCGTAAAGTTGGTGGATTCCGGAGTGAATTTGATGGTTGCCAAGATTACGATTTGGCATTAAGAATCAGTTTGCAACAGCCAAAAGTTGTCCATATTCCCAAAATTTTGTACCATTGGCGGATGGCAGAACAATCAATTGCATCGTCAATTGAAACGAAACCATATATTCTTGAGCGAGCAAAAACAGCATTACAGGAATACTTTATCACTCGTGGGTACACGGCTAAAATTGAACAGCATCATGATTTATTGATGTATGATGTGAAAATTGCCGTTCAAGGTAATCCGAAAGTAACAATTGTTATTCCAACAC
>JBOFSL010000097.1:0-3344 GCA_051651525.1 Culicoidibacterales bacterium
GCTGAACATAATCGCGAATTGGAATTGCCAAAAACCACATGGAATTGCCAAGAAGTACAAGAATCAGTGAATGTTTATGATTTTTGTCAGCTAGAGGATGCTGGTATGGATATGAAAAACAATGCAACTGAATATGAACGTGTGTAAAGGTAAAGAATTAGATTCTCAAGATGAACCATTTTTGAAACATCGACTGAATAAGAAGTTGCTATACTGAAGTAGAAATTGAAAGGAAGGAGTGAAGTATATGGATCATTTTGTATCTGGAGCAACGCAACTGATTAATAGTTTAACTAACTATGGAATCGGGGCAGTCGTGGTAATTGCTGGATTAATGGCAGTAATTAATGCTTTGAAAATGGTAGCTGCTCAAGACGAAAATCAACGAATTCAAGCACAACAAGCTTTAATTAAAGTTGCAATTTCAGGGGGGGTGGCACTTTCATCAGTATTCATTATTAAATTTGCACTTAGCTTTTTTTAAACAAAATACCAATAGGAGGTTTTTACGTAAATGGGAGAACAAAAAGGGAGCTTATGGCTCGTAGTAATTGGATTAGTATTATTTGGTGCAATGATTTTAGTTGCTAAACCAATGATGGAAAACATGATGGGTAGTATTAATGATAAAATGCAAGATACAATCAATAGTGTAAACACAGGAATTCCAAACTCATTTGGATTAGACACAGCAGCATATGATGAATATGTGTCTGAACTAGTAGGATAAAAAATAACAATACCAATAGGAGGTTTTTACGTAAATGGGAGAACAAAAAGGGAGCTTATGGCTCGTAGTAATTGGATTAGTATTATTTGGTGCAATGATTTTCGTTGCTAAACCAATGATGGAAAATATGATGAGTAATATTAATGATAAAATGCAAGATACGATCAATAGTGTAAATACAGGAATTCCAAACTCATTTGGATTAGACACAGCAGCATATGATGAATATGTAACAGAATTAGTGAGTTAAGGAGTACAACATGAACCAAACGATACAGACACTGCTTACATTTGCAAATGAGCAGAAAATACCAGTAGTACGTGTGCAGAGATTGACAGAACATGAGAAGAAACATATGTATGAACCGGGTTGGTATGCAACTATTGTCTTATTTGATGCAGTAACACTTAAACGTGTTGGTGTTTATGAGAGTTCAAATGGGAAGTTGTATTTTAAAGTTGCTCAAGATCGATCATTAATACGTTATGGAGGTGAAGCAATCGAAACAGTGCAATTACCAATGGAATTACGAACAATAATTATTTCAGAACTTGAAAATGCAATTATTGAGCGTAATGGATTTAGAGAAACTGAAGAACGGATAATTGAAACTACACCTTATGAATAATTTATTCTAGTTAAGAAGCGTAAAATTTTTACGCTTTTTTTTGAAAGGATGAGCTATGAAAAAAAACATCATACTTTTGTTGATTTGTAAAAAATACGCGATATTATTTTCTACTGTGTTAATCAAATTTATTTTTATTGGCTTTCTCTGTGTCTTACCAATGATTCTTGTAGTATCGATGATGCCATCATTTGTTGGGCAACAGCAAGGCGCAGAACAAAACGGGATAATTGATCAACAGTATCAAGATATTCTGAATCAATATCAGCAGGTTTCCATCGAGTTTTTAAACGAAAAAAATGTCCAGATTCCTTTATCTGAGTTGATTGCATTAGATATGCTAGTTTTAGAAAATAATTTTACGAAGGTTACAAAAGAGCATATTCGAAAACAAGCTGAATATTACATCAAATCAGAAGAACGAACGATAACATATGAAGAGCATGTTATTAAAGAGCGGTGGGTAACCAAGCAACGTCCAAAAAAAGAATTAATTTATGTTCCAGCACAACAAAAGGTAACAGGTATCACAACATATTGTCCGAGTGGAAGTGATAAAATGTGGTATTGGATTTTAGAAAAAGATCGTTGCCGAAAAGATGTAAAACCTGAAAAACCTGAGTGGTGGATTGGAAAATACGAGTGGAGTGATTTGCTAGAAAAACCAAGCCATGAACTCTGGTGCCAAGAAGGCATCTTGAAA
This sequence comes from Culicoidibacterales bacterium, assembly GCA_051651525.1. Lineage (GTDB taxonomy): Bacteria > Bacillota_I > Bacilli_A > Culicoidibacterales > ZOR0006 > ZOR0006. Next base: position 2,063 of record JBOFSL010000097.1, read on the forward strand.
AATGTGCAATGTGAATTAACAAAAACAACTATGGAATCATATCAAGAACTGGAGCAATATGAAGTAATTGAAACACGGACGGAGCAACAAATAATTTGGTTAGTAAAAACAAAGGATGAGCAAAAGTTGATGTTGAAGCAAAAATTCCCAAAGTTTTTTGATTCATCACAAACAAAAAATATGAGTGATGCAGATATTCATTTTAGTTACTATGAAGGCTTAATTGGTACAATTCAAACTTTAGTTTTTGCACAACAACCTGGTGAAGATATCATTCCGCCACCATCAGATAACGGAGTAATTGTGGTTAAAGGAACTTTTGTTATACCAATTGATAAACGAGATAGTCCTCAAGTGACAGCAGGATGGGGTCTTTACGATCCCTACGATAATGGAAATCTAAAGTTTCACCAAGCAACTGATTGGGCTGGTAAGAGCAATGCCAGAATTATTGCATCAGCATCAGGAACAGTCAGCAAAGTAGTCAATCATTGTGTGGAAGGCAATAGTAGTTGCGGGAATGGGTTTGGCAATCAAGTTATTATTACGCATTTGATTGATGGCAAGACATATCAAACTGTGTATGGTCATTTAGCAAATGTATCTATACATCAAGGCGAAAAAGTCAACCAAGGTCAAATAATTGGAATTCAAGTAAACACTGGGGCAAGTAATGGTGCACATGTTCATTTTGAATTACATCAACCACAGTTTCAATATCGCATAGATACACATACGCCGGCAATTTCAGCACTTAATCCACTTACGATGATCAAAACACAATAATCTTATCCAAGTTTTTTGAAAAAATCATAAAAGCCTACATAATATTTGTATAAAAAGATATAAATATATGTTTTTGTATTGTTTTTTTGCTCGTATTTGCTATGACGGAAATATCAAAAGAGGTATATGAATGCAACGATATTCAAAGCAATTACGAGAACAAGTATTAATGACAAGAAAAGAAGTTGCTGAAGCAGCAACTGTGAATATTCTGACATTAGGTAGAATTGAGAATGGGAAACAAGCACTGTCAGATCAAATGAACGTTCGGTTACTTCGCGTCATTTTGCCGAAATTGCAAGAAGCGAATCCAGTTATTGGAAGCTATGATCATGTGAGTAATGATGATAGTGTTAGGGAGATCGAAACACCATATGGTGCTACAAAAAATGATTTAGCAAGTCAGGTGTACCAGCAATTTAGCGAAGCAGCAAAGCAAACAATCACTTTGGAACAATTACGTCAGATGATTAAAAATAGTGACTACTAGGAGTGT
>JBOFSL010000098.1:0-3515 GCA_051651525.1 Culicoidibacterales bacterium
AATCCTGATGTTTTAACAGAAATTGAAGCAAGTGATAATGAATTAGCGAAAACAGTAATTGAACAATTCGCTGTAGCTGTTCCAACACCAAACATCCCACAAATGGCAGAAGTTTGGGAATTTAAAGCGGCATTATTCGATGTTGCTCAAGGAAAAGATCCACAAGAAGCAGCCGACAATGCTGCACAATTAGTAAAAGATAATATTGTTGCAAAACATAGTAACTAATAAAAAAGTAACAAGGGGGAGTCAGGGTGAAAATCCCAGGCCCTCCTTTTAAAATGATTTTACATCAATAGAACGAGGATGATGGAAAAATGAACGAAAAACAACATTTAGGAACAAACCATTCTCGTAAAGCTGGACTTCTTTCAATTATTCCAGGGATTGGCCAAATTTATAATAAGCAACTAAGTAAAGGGATTATCTTTTTAGTTGTCTTTGGATTATTTATTGCCTTCTCAGTAGTATATGGAATTCAAGCAGTTACGGGATTAATTACATTAGGAACAGAAGCTGGTCGTGATCATTCAATGTTCATGATGGTTGAAGGAACTTTATCAATTATTCTTTATGCAATTTTCTTGATTGGCTACGCAATTAATATTTATGATGCGATTTCTGTTGGGCGGATGCGTGATCTTAAAATTAAAACAGCAGTAACATTCAAAGAAATTATGGGTAATGTTTGGGAAAATGGATTCCCCTACTTATTAACAATGCCTGCCTATATTTTAATGGCATTTGTCATTATTTTCCCGGTATTAGTGACAATTTTTATGGCCTTTACGAATTATGATCTGTATCATACACCGCCGGCTAATTTAATCGACTGGGTTGGATTCAAAAACTTCTTTAGTTTATTTACACAAGCATCATGGCGTGAAACATTCTTTAGCATTTTAAGTTGGACATTTATTTGGACAATTTGTTCATCAGTCTTCTCAATTGTTTTGGGAATTACCGTAGCAATTGTCTCAAATCAATCATTTATTAAAGGGAAGCGATTCTTCCGAATCATTTTCTTATTACCATGGGCAGTACCAGCATTTATCACAATCATGACGTTCTCAAATATGTTCAATGATAGTATTGGTGCGATGAATACCCAAGTTATTCCGTTTTTCAATAATTTCTTGCCATTCTTAGACTTGGCGAGTATCCCTTGGAAGACAGATCCATTTTGGACGAAAGTAGCCGTCATCATGATTCAAACATGGTTAGGGTTCCCATATATCTTCGTGATGGTAACTGGAGTATTACAATCAATTCCAGGTGATCTTTATGAAGCTGCAAATATTGATGGCGCAAGTGGTTGGCAACAATTTATGAAAATCACGTTACCAATGATTCTCTTCGCTACAGCACCAGTATTAATTGGTCAATTTACATTTAACTTCAATAACTTCTCGTTAATCTATCTATTTAATGCTGGGGGACCAGGAAACATCGGTGGTGGAGCCGGTTCAACCGATATTTTAATTTCATGGATTTATAAACTGACAACTTCGGGTACGCCTCAATATGCGGTTGCGGCAGCGGTAACATTGTTAATTTCATCATTCACAATTTTAGTTGCGTATCTTGCATTTAAGCGTTCGAATGCGTTTGGAAGAGAGGATATGATGTAATATGGCGATAACAACAACAAAACCGAAAAAATATCGTTCTAGAAAAACGAGTCAATTAATCAATAAAATCGTAACCTATACATTCATGATTGTCCTATCAATTATTATTCTATACCCGGTTGCAATTACGGTATTATCAGCATTCAGTCTTGGAAATACAACCGCATTTACTCTAGATTTTAGTAGAGAATTTACATTTGCGAACTTTGAACGACTCTTTGTCGAAACTGATTATTTACGTTGGTATGCGAATACACTCATCATCGCTGTTTCAACAATGGCGGTTCAAGTAGCAGTTGTGACTTTAGCAGGTTATGCATATAGCCGCTATCGTTTTAAAGGTCGTAAGAATAGTTTGACATTCTTCTTACTTATTCAAATGGTACCAACGATGGCAGCTTTAACAGCGTTCTTCGTTTTAGCGTTATTACTCAAAGCATTAGATCAAGCATGGTTCTTAACTTTGATTTATATCGGTGGTGGGATTCCAATGAATACTTGGCTGATGAAAGGGTATTTTGATACAATTCCACGTGATCTTGATGAATCAGCGCGAATTGATGGAGCTGGACATTTACGAATCTTCTGGCAAATTGTTATGCCATTGGCAAAACCAATGATTGCAGTACAAGCACTATGGGCCTTCATGGGACCATTTGGAGACTTCATGTTAGCGAAATTCTTATTACGTTCGCCACAAAACATGACACTAGCAGTCGGACTACAATCGTTTATTTCAAATCCGCGTGATCAAGAAGTAACATTATTTGCGGCAGGAGCAATTTTAATTGCCTTACCAATTTGTATTCTCTTCTTCTTATTACAACAAAATTTCGTTTCTGGATTAACATCCGGAGGAACGAAAGGATAATGAATTCAAAGTTACCGCATTATGTGGTAACTTTTTTTGGTTCTATACTATTTTAGTGGGTACGGAAAAAAGCGCGTAAAAAAGCCAGCTCTTGTATAATGTTAAGTGATTAAACCATGTGTTAGAAAGAGTGGCTTCCGTGAAAAAATATAGTACAAGCAAACGATATTTTGAAGATAGATTAATCTATTCCCCTAAAAAACTTGAATATGTATACCAAATTTGCGAGGTAAAGGTGTTAGCTACATATGAAAATGACAGTTTTTTTGATTATGAAGGCAAATCAAATTTATAAGGAACTATTTGTCGTGAATGTGGTCAATTCATTACTCGTATTAAAGATACGCGAACTTCATACTCAACAATCGGTTTGATTAATGAGAAACCTGGTGTTTTGAAACTTACCCGAAAATTGTATACCTGTCCTGATTGTCACTGTCACACAATCCATCAACTAGATGGGCTCTTTCGGCATGCTCAAAAATCAGAACAACTCAAAGTACACATTGGAAAGGAATTATTTTTACATCTTTCACATCTACGTGATTTCGAACAATTCCAAATTGGTATAAAAAATGGCGAACTTTTGTTGAAAAACATGAGCTTCATCATTTTTGTAGTATTTTGACGACTTTAGATAATTGGCAAGAAGAAATGGAAAATATTGTTGTCTCACCATTTTCCAACGGTGGTGCAGAACGCGCGAATCGTTCGATGAAACAAGCTGAAAATCAAGCCTTTGGCTTCCCAAACTTAGCATGTAATGAAAAGTTGATGATTATGCAAACTTTTTCCGCCCAACAAATTGACAAAGAACCTTTTTTTGGAGAAAAGAGCGGTTACAGTAAGAATGAATTTTGGTACAATAGAAAAGATAAAAAAAGAAAAGAAATGGTGAGAGACAGATGGTTATTTTAGAAAACGAAATCATAAAGATAGAAATTGCTCAATTAGGAGCACAACTAACACGAATTTATCATAAAATCGAAAATTTGGAATATTTATGGAATGGG
>JBOFSL010000099.1:0-3297 GCA_051651525.1 Culicoidibacterales bacterium
CAGTGCTTCTTGTAAGCGAATTTCATAAGCTAAATTATGATCAAATTGCGAGAAAATATCAAAGCCATCTGTCCGCTCAGGTGTTGCTGTCATTCCCAATAAAAACCGAGGTTGAAAATGATTCATAATTGCCTGATAACTTTTCGCTCCGGCACGATGAGTTTCATCAATCACAATATAATCAAAATAATTGCTAGCAAATTTTGCTAAATGCTCCGGCATCGACATTGTTTGAATTGTCGCAAATAAATAATCAGCCTCATCTTTTTGTGTTCCGGTGTATAATCCTAGTGCAACATCACTCCCAAGTACATTCGCAAAACTTGCTTGAGCTGCTCGCGCAATTGTTTCTCGATGAACAAGAAATAAAAAGCGTTGTGGGTTTTTTCGTTTCACATGGAAAGCCGATAAGTACGTTTTCCCGGTTCCGGTTGCTGAAACAAGTAGTCCTCGTTTTTCACCCGCATCATAGAGCCGATCGATTGCACGTAACGCTTGGATTTGCATCGTATTCGGTTTTAGTTCTTGGATTACAGGTTGAGGCTGCGTAACTGCTTGCCAACTTTGCGATGTTTGGTTGTAAATTTGCTCATACTCAGTAATAAATTGTTCAGTCACAATTGCAGCTTTAGCAAATACTGCTTCAAATTCTTCTAGTGCTTCGTGAGCCAATTTCGCCGCTTTCGTTGTCACGACTTTCAAGTTCCACTCTTGATTGTGGGTTAACGCATTCGCTGTGAAGTTACTGCTCCCAACAATTAACGTATAACTTGCTTCTTGGTCAAACAAATAACCTTTCGCATGATAATTCCCCTTGGTCGCAATTCTTAGCTCAACATTGGGAAGCTTTAAGATTTCTCGTAATGCTTGTGGTTGTGTAAAATTTTGGTATTGGGAAACAAGAATTTTGCCTTTAATTCCTTTTTTACCGAGTTCTGCAAGTTCTTGCTTTAACACTGCAATCCCACTCGTCGTCATAAAAGCGACTGAAAACCAAAAATGTTGCGCCTGTTTTAATTCACGAATCAATTGATCAGCAAATTTTTTTGCTTCTTCTCGATTATTAGTTAGTAATTGCGGTAAATATTGTTCACTCCCAACACCTGAGTAATTTGCATCAAAAAACCCAATTTCTACACTTTCACGCAGTTGACTGTATTGTTGTTCTCCCATTATTTCTCCTTCTGTTGTAACTTTTGTACAACTTCACTATCAGCAAGTGCAAACTCAACACTATCAAATTCACGTTCAAGTGCTTCACAGTGATTGTCGCCTGCTTCAACTTTCCCACCTGGAAACTCCCACATCAGTCCATAACTTTTCTTGCATTACATTCAGTAATACATATTGCTTTCCGCTTCAACTATTACCTTCTTCTCTGCCATTTCGTGCACTCCTCTTCCTATCATTATAAATTAATCTAGTTGAAAATAAAAGCCTTACAATTTAAAATTGTCTTTTTATGCTCTATATTTATCGAAAAAAATTAATCTACCTTGAAATAAAAATTAGATGGATATCGAAAAAATCAATTAACATTTTCTATTTTGAGGACGAAGCTGAATACGCAACAGAAATCGTTTTTAGCTGTGACTTGTCGGAAGCTAAATTATTTTTCTTGAATCCACTGGATGAAAACTTAAAAATGTTCGAAACAGCTCCTTTCGCTTTAAACTGAGAAGATTACACATTACTGGATTAGCATTAAGAATTGCTCACTCATTGTAAATTCATTTCAACTTGTAATGGTCGAAATATTATTTTTTCAGGGTATAAAACCGTTCAACTCGTTGTTCTTTCGTATGCAACTGTTTTTTGATTCTTCATTTTCTTACAGTTGCCGCTCTTACTCGTAACTTCTGCGTGCATTTGGTTAAGTAGCGATAGTCAGTTTGTTCTTCCCATTCCCATATAAAACGTTGAAGCAAATCAAAAAATGCTTGGTAATCTCGATCAATTTCTAACTGTTGCTCTGATTGGAGTTGCGCATAAATTGCTTGAATCGGGACTGCTCGTTCTTGCTTTGCGACTACCTCCACATCTTCCCAATTTGCACACGCAATCCGTTGTAAGCAGTGATCAACAATTTTTGGTGCTTGCAGCACTATGAAAATCTCTGTTGGCATAGCATAACAATCATAACTTTGATAATAACCTAACCACTGTACTGCTTGCTCAAGTGATAACTGTTGTCGCTCAATCATTGGGACAATATCTTCAAGTTCACACGCGATATCGACATCATACAGTGAATCAAAGGCGACAATAATCTCAACACCCATTTCAGTTTCATCAATCGCTAAAAACGCTTGATCAGCAAGTTGATCACAAAAATAGTTAAAGTATTCCCATTCCTGCGCCTCATCAATCACACCGATTTGTTTCATTTGCACACGTATGAGATCCACAATCACTTCACACTCTAAGGTCGCAATTGATTCCCCTCCTTCACGAATTAAATTATCATAAGCCAATTGTTTTACCACCTGTTTGTACTGGTGTGCAAGTTGCTTGAGCACATCACAAATACGCTGATTTCGGGTAAAATCAGCGTACCCATCAAATTCGTTAAAACTTTGCATTGTCATCTTCCTTTCCCGCTTAGTATACCGATCACTTTCCAGATCGTCAAAAAACAATGAATCCTAACCAAAAAAGAACCACTGAAGTGGTCCTGACTCATTATTTAAAACTCTAGATAAGCCATATCTCAAAAAAGGAATGTTTCAACGATGAAGACGTTCCTTTTTTTGTGCGTACTTTTCCAATAAAATCTTATCTTCAATTACAATTTTCACAGCAAAAAAGGCCACAAACACGAATGGTTTGTTACCTTTTATTTCCCCTAATTTTTTGGTGCTAATACTTTTGATTGTCGGATAGCACGAATTTTCGCAACCCCCAAGCCAAACACATACCCTAAACAGAATATTATGGCATATAATACGGCATAAATATTCGCCGAATTATTGAGGGCGACCACGACACCTACTAATGCACACATCGTCGAAAGGACAAGTGGAACAAGAAAGCCCTTGTCTTTCAGCCCACACAGCCAGCCTTCAATCAAAAATGCTAATGGTATAAGTAGCACTAACGCAATCACCATCAAACTTTTATCCGCTAGTATACTTACTAAAACACTTAGACTCACCATAACAAAAATCGGAATAAAATAACCTAATTTCAATTCTTTAGACATAGAAGCCCCACCTTTTTCTTTTTCTTCTTATTTTACATTATTATTTGCACTGTACCTTACAGGATAAAGCAAATCACGGCAGTCATCTCCGGTTT
>JBOFSL010000100.1:0-2132 GCA_051651525.1 Culicoidibacterales bacterium
CTAATTGTAAGCCAATTGGATCTTTTTCCATTGCGATTACTTTTGGGTACAGTAACTCTAAGTGTTTAATCAGTTCTTGTCCAACCAGTGTTTTTTTAGCCATGAAGTACCTCCGTAATTACCATGATTTCAGCTTGCATAATTGCCGCTTTTTCTAAAGCTGCTTGTGATTCGCTCGCTTGCATCTGTTCAATTTGATACATTCGCTTACTAATTTCTTGCTGCCAAAATGCTTGGAATACCTCACTCTTTGATAGTAATAAACATGGACCAAATTGTAATTCTAAAGCAGTCAACGGCTCAACGCTTGCCTGTTTTTTCCCAACAATAATTTCATAAAACTTCTCGTTTTCGTAGACAATAGTTTCATCCGTAATCGCAAATTTATGACTTTGTAACCATTCGCGAATAAAGTGGGCACCCATATTCGGCTGTAAAATTAACGTATCAACAGCGAATAAGTGCTCAGTATCACTTAAAATTTCGCTAATCAGTTTGCCGCCCATCCCTGAAATCGTAATTGTTTGAATACAGTCTCCTTGGGTCAACGTTTGAATTCCACTCCCTAAACGCACGTCCACTTTTTCAGTTAATTGGTAATCAGCAACGGTCTGCTTAGCAGTTTCATACGGTCCTTTGACGACATCCGATGCGATGGCATACGTCGCGAATCCATTTTGAATTGCATAACATGGTAAATAGGCATGATCCGTCCCAATGTCGGCCATTCGTGTCTGTTTTGGTAAATACTGTGCGATTGTTTCTAATCGTTTTGAAATTGGTATCATCTTCATAACTCCTTTTAGCTAGTACATTGTAGTGCTATCGTATCACATTTTTATTTGCGTGACACTACAAATTCTGATGTTTTTTCATTCACTGCGTTCTCATCTTTTATTATTTTTGATCAAAAAATCAAACTCAAAGTTTACTATTTGTCACTTTCAGCTGCTTTTTTGTGCTTTTTTGTTTACTTAAACACCTTAAACATACTGTGACTAAACTTTATAATTACAATTAGTGTTTTTTTTATGAAAACCCTTGATTTTCGTTCGAATTTCCGTATAATGAAACACGGTTGTATTAAACTCAAAGTTTATTAATAGTAAACTTTATTGAGCTTTGAGCACGCAAAGGAGTAGCGAATTATGCTTATCGGAAAAAAATTAAAAAATTTACGCGTTGAAAAAGGCCTGACCCAAGAAGAACTTGGTGAACGCACTGATTTAAGTAAAGGGTATATTTCACAGCTGGAACGCGATTTAAGTGCACCGGCGATTGATACGTTCTTTACGATTTTAGAAGTACTCGGTTCATCACCAAAAGAATTTTTTGACGAAGAAGAAAATCGTCAAAAAGTTGTCTATACTCAAGACGAAATTACAGTCTTTGAAGATGAAGATAAAGGGTATAAAGTCGAGTGGCTCATCCCTGAATCAAATGAAAATGATATGGAACCAATTAAATTGACGTTACGCAAAGACGGTGATTTCAAAGAATTTGAACCATCACTTTCGGAAACTTTCGCTTATGTCCTCAAAGGTAAGGTTGCGATTCGTTTAGGCAAACAATTTTTCCGTGCGAAAGCTGGCGAAACAATTTATTTTTACGCTTCTGAAACCCACCAAATCCTCAATGACTTCGATGGCGAAACCCAATTATTAATTATCGCTACCGATTCATATTTATAAAACTTATTATCTTAGGAGGTATTTTACTATGAATAATACAATTATTCGTTTTGAAAACGTGACGAAAACTTACGATGACCAAGTCGTGCTCGACAATGTCAGCTTTGAAATTGAACGTGGGAAATTTTATACGTTATTAGGACCATCCGGTTGTGGAAAAACAACAATTTTACGCTTAATTGCTGGTTTTATTGAACCAACAAAGGGAAATATTTTCATTGATGATAAATGTGTCAATAAAATTCCGGCTAACTTACGTCCAGTGAATACAGTCTTTCAAGATTATGCTTTATTCCCACATTTAAATGTTTTTGAAAACATTGCCTTCGGGTTACGAATTAAAAAAGTCAAAGAACATGAAATTAAAGAACGTGTAGCCAATGCCCTCAAATTCGTCAATCTTGAAGATTATCAAAATCGTGAAATTACGGAAATGTCTGG
>JBOFSL010000101.1:0-4952 GCA_051651525.1 Culicoidibacterales bacterium
CCAAATGCAATTGGATACATCTCTTTAGGGTCAGTTGATGATACAATCAATGCATTAAGCGTTGATGGTGTTGAAGCGAGTTCTGAAAAAGTTCAATCAGGAGAGTACCTAATCGCTCGTCCATTCATTTTAGCTTACCAAGAAGCAGAATTAACAGATGCAGCTAAAACATTCTTAGAGTGGACTTTAACTGAAGAAGCTCAAGAAATCATTGCTGAAAAATTCATTTCAGTAAACTAGTAGCAAAATCAAACACACGATGAACAAGTTGTTCCAGTGTGTTTTTTTGTTTTATGTCTAAAAAATAATACATTGATAAATGTAGATGTATTTAACGCGAATTTTACAAAAAATTTACGCTAAATCGACCAAAATCGAGAAGTTACTTGCTATGATAGTTATGATTTATCACCAAGTTTGGGTGACGATGATGAGGAGGCGGCACGTATGCAAAACACAAATCATAAAAAAAAATCAATGATTGAGTGGATTTGGAAGCACTTATTCCTTTTAATGGCGACAGTATCAATTATTTCTGTCTTTGTTATTGGATTCTTTGTGATTTCAAATGGGGTTAAACCATTTATTGGTCCATCAAGTGATACGACAATTGTATATTTAGAAAAATTCAAGGCAACGGATCAAGTTCGAATTAATGGAGAGTTAATTACAGATTTCACAGATGCTGTTGAATTAGCTGATGGAGAACATACATTACAATATCAAAGTGCTGAAGGTTTACAAATAGTAGATTTTACAATTGATTCAAAAAACAGTGATCCAGAACAGACGATGATTTTTGATACCAAACCAGAAGATAGTAGTGTAAATGATAAAGTGAAATATACTTCAGTTTTGACAATTGAAGGAAAAACACCAATATTTGATCGCAAAATATCAGTTGTAGTACCAGAACCAGCGTATTCAATTGTCGATTTTTTATTCGGATCAGAATGGCGACCAACAGCACAAAAATTATACGGAATCTTACCGATGATTATTGGGACACTCGGTGTAACAATTGGAGCATTAACTGTCGGAGTGCCGATTGGAATTTTAACAGGAGTGTACGTAGCAGAATTAGCACCTAAAAAAATCGCACAAATTTTGCGACCAGCGGTTGAATTACTTGCAGGAATTCCATCAGTTGTTTTTGGATTCTTTGGTTTAACAGTTGTTGTTCCTTTAATTCAAAATGTTTTTGGACTGGCTTCAGGAACATCGATGTTAGCGGCAATTTTCATTTTGGGGATCATGATTTTACCAACTGTAATTTCAATGACAGAAACATCATTACGTGCAGTGCCTAATTATTATCGTGAAGGCTCACTTGCATTAGGAGCAACTCAAATTCAAACAATTTTCTCGGTTACAATCCGGGCAGCACGGTCAGGAATTTTAACGGGTATTGTTTTAGGAATTGGGCGCGCTGTTGGGGAAACAATGGCAGTCATTTTAGTCGCAGGAAATTCACCACAAGTTCCGGATTCAATTCTATCATCAGTTCGGACAATGACGGCAACAATTGCATTAGAAATGAGCTATGCTTCAGGGCGACAAAGTGAAATGTTATATGCAATTGGAATTGTCTTATTCTTATTTATTGTATTATTAAATCTTGTAATTATGCGTTTAAACAAAAAGGCAGGTGACCACTAATGAGTCGTAAAACAAAAGATTTACTCATCAAGTCATTAATTATTGCGTCAACCGCATTTACGGTGGGAATTTTAGTCATTATTATTGGCTATATTACAGTACGTGGATTCGGTGCGCTTAGCTTCGATTTCATTTTTGGATCAGCTGAAACTGGCGGAATTTGGCCAATGATTGTTTCAACGATGTATATTGTCGGAATTTCATTGTCAATTTCAGTTCCAGTCGGAATTATGGCGGCAATTTATTTAACTGAATATGCGAAACAAACAAGATTTGTGAGCTTGATTCGATTAGCGACACAAAGTTTATCAGGAATTCCATCAATTATTTTTGGATTATTCGGATTAGCATTCTTCGTACGTGGTTTTGGTTTAAATATTTCAATTCTTTCGGCTGGTTTAACGTTGTCAATCATGAATTTACCAGTTATTATTCGTGCAACTGAAGAAGCATTAAAATCAGTACCACAAAGTTATCGTGAAGGTTCACTCGGACTTGGAGCAACGAAAATCCATACAATTTGGAAGGTTGTTTTACCGAGTGCATTACCAGGAATTTTAACTGCTGTTATTTTAGCAGTTGGGCGAATCGTCGGGGAATCTGCACCGGTGTTATTAACTGCGGGAGTTTTAAAAGATGTTCCAACATCAATTTTCGATGGTGGACGATCATTAACAGTTCATTTATACTTATTAGCACAGGAAGCAATTAGTCCACAAGATTTACAAATTGCTTTTGCAACGGCAACAGTATTGATTATTATCGTTTTAGTCATTAACTTAATTGCCCGCTTTGTATCAGCAAAACTTGATAAAACAAAAGCATAAGCGAGGGATTATTCATGGTAGAAAACAATAAATTCGAAGTTAAAAATTTAGATCTATTTTATAGTGAGTTTCAAGCTCTAAAATCAATTACGATGGATATTGAAGCAAATAAAGTAACTGCATTCATTGGCCCTTCAGGTTGTGGGAAGTCAACATTTTTACGCACATTAAATCGTATGAATGATTTGATTGATACGGTTAGAATTGACGGTGAAATTAAACTAGACGGACAAGATATTTATAAAAAAGATGTGGATGTCACAGATTTACGTCGTCGAGTAGGAATGGTTTTCCAAAAACCAAATCCATTCCCAATGAGTATTTATGATAATGTTGTGTACGGACCACGTGCACAAGGAATTAAAGATAAAAAAACATTAGATGAGATCGTTGAATCAAGTTTACGTGCAGCCGCATTGTGGGACGAAGTCAAAGATAAATTACAAAAATCAGGATTAGCGTTATCAGGTGGGCAGCAGCAACGTTTATGTATTGCGCGGACAATTGCGATGAAACCGGAAATTATTTTAATGGATGAACCAACAAGTGCACTTGATCCGATTGCAACATTAAAAGTGGAGCAATTAATGGAAGAGCTTAAAAAAGAGTATACAATTGTTATTGTTACACACTCAATGCAACAGGCGGCACGAATTTCAGATATAACTGCGTTCTTCTTAATGGGCGAGTTAATTGAAATGGGGAACACAAACGAAATTTTCTCTAATCCAAAAAAACAACAAACTGAAGACTATATTACAGGACGCTTTGGTTAAAAAATAAAAGGGGGATATAAAAATGGTCGATTTTAGTAATCCACGTGCGAGTTTTGATCAAGATTTAGAATTATTATCAAAAATGTTACAAGAATTAAGTGAAGAAGCAACAACTGCATATGCTAAAATTAAAGTAGCATTACTTGAGAAGCAAAGAGATATAGCGCTTGATGTGATTCGTCATGATGATGTAATCAATGAAATGACAGAAGAAATCAACGATATGTCAATTTTATTAATTGCAAGACAAACACCGGTAGCGAGTGATTTACGGAGAATTATTGCCACTTTACGGATGTCATCACATTTAGAACGCGTAGCTGATTATGCAGTAAATTTAGCGGAATACATTTTACTCAATGCTGAAAAAGACTTAGAAACATACGAGGCAGTGATTGTAGAAATGATTGATCATTTATTGGAAATGATTCAGAAAGTTATGGAAGCATTTCATGCCCAAGATGCGAAGCAAGCACGGCAAGTGGCAGAACTTGATCGTATATTAGATGCAATTTATACAAAAAATTTAAATGAACTTTTTGAAGTCACACGATCTGAAACGGCAAATACAGCTGTATTGGCGACACAAACGATTTTAATTTTAAAATATTTAGAACGTGCAGGTGATCATGTGACAAATATTGCTGAAGAAGTAGCTTACCTTGTAAAAGGGAAAACGTATGAATTCAATAAAAGCAGTGTAAAAATGCGCTATTTAAAAGATAATGAGTAAAAAAACCCGAAAGGGTTTTTTTAATTGGCTACTCTTTTACTATTAAATCAAAATACGGTATACTAGTAAAAGAGTTTTAAAAGTGAGAGTAAGAGAAAAAATTGAATACTTAAATATACTTTTAAACAAAACTGTTTGAAATTTCAAATTGAAAGGTGGTGGCATTCAGTAATTATCAACGTTAATTGCTGAAGTAATATGTATAAAGCTCTATATCGTTCGTATCGACCCCAAACATTTTTTGATGTCGTTGGTCAACACCACATTACACAAACATTTCAAAATGCGATTGTACAACAAAAATTTACCCATGCTTATTTAATTAGTGGACCACGTGGGACTGGAAAAACAACTTTAGCAAAAATTTTCGCTAAAGCAGTAAACTGTTTGGATTTACAATCAAATGCAGAACCATGTAATCAATGCCCGGTTTGCTTAGGTGTGAATGACGGAAGCTTATCAGATATTATTGAAATTGATGCTGCAAGTAATAACGGTGTTGATGAAATTCGTGAATTACGTGAGAAAGCAAAATATGCCCCAACTTTAGCAAAATATAAAGTTTATATTATCGATGAAGTACATATGTTATCAACTGGTGCATTCAACGCGTTGTTAAAAACACTAGAAGAACCACCGAAACATGTTATTTTTATTTTAGCAACAACAGAACTACATAAAATTCCTGTCACAATTATTTCAAGATGCCAACGTTTTGAAGTGAAGAAGATGACTGAAATCCAAATTATTGAACGATTAAACTTCGTCTTAACTCAAGAACAAATTGAATTTGAACAAGATGCTATGGCATTGATTGCACGTGTATCAGATGGTGGAATGCGAGATGCGTTGAGTTTGTTAGATCAAGTTATTTCTTACTGTAGTGGGAAAATAACCTTACATGATGTGTATGACGTTGCAGGAATTGCGACGGCTGATCAAGTACAGGCGTTTTTA
>JBOFSL010000102.1:0-3246 GCA_051651525.1 Culicoidibacterales bacterium
ATGCAAATAGAATGGAAGAGTGAAGGGAAATGTGTAGAAATCAAAAAAAGAGCAGTTTTGACATGAATGTCAAACTGCTCTTTTTTCACCAGATTATCTGCTGAAAAAATAATATCAAATTAGTTTATTCAACAATAGAAACTGAAATGTGCCCACGTCCCCAAGCTAATGCTTCAGCATCAGTTGCGAACAGTAAGTCTAAACGATTCCCTGTGATATAACCACCAGTGTCTAAGGCGATTGCCTTACCGAATCCTGCAATTTCGATAATACTTCCCATTGGGATGACACTTGTGTCAGTTGCAACAATACGGATTTGACCGTATGTTGGGTGATTGTAGTATGGTGAAGTTCCAATGTTGTAACCAGAAGCGGTAATACACGCTCCAGTACCACATGAACCTTGAATGCTATAACCAGACATTTCCATTGTTAATTGTTGTTGCGTTGATTCAACAACAGGTGGCGCAACAATTACAGGTTCTTCAGAAAGCACTTCAGATGCTTCTTCAACTGTTACGGGTGTTGATACATGTTCAATAGGACGAACTTTCGTTCCTTGGGCAATAATCTCAGGTTGACCAGCTTCAATCACAACTTCTTCAAGTAATGAACGAGTAATTTCTACACCATTAATATATGTCACGTCAAATGTTTTTGTAAGTTGGGTATCGATACCAGCTTGAACAACTGTTTCTTCATCTTCGTATAATTCGGCATCAGTCGTATATTCGACAATGTATGCTTGAGTTTCTTCAGTTGATTCTTGCACAATTGTTGTTTCATTGAAAACAATCGTTGTACCTTCTTTAATATAGTCTTGTGGTGAAAGGTTTTGTAATGCACTTTGTGTCGGATCAATTTGCTTTTCAGCAATCAATTCTTCGACAGTTAATGATGTCGTTTCAATTTCTTCAATAGTATCACCGACTTCAAGTGTAATTGTTTTTGGTGTTGAAATTGTTATATACATTCCATCTTGCACGAGTGCTTGTTCTCCGGGCTCAATAATTGAACCGGATTCAACTTCAAAATTCCCTGTCGTTAATACATCAGCAACAGTTCCTTCAGTTGTATCTTGATACACAACGGTATCGTCAATTTGGATATATACACCTTTAGGTGCTGGTTCGAACCCTACCGCTGCAAATGTTAACGTCATTACTAACGCAGTTACTTGCGATGCTCGTAAAATCATCGGTTTTAAACGATTTTTCGTGGTGGCTGGTTCTTGTCCTTGCCTGTTCTTCAAAATTTCTACCTCCTAGGTTTAAGATAATCCATAAAGTGAATTATCAATAAAGGTTTAGCCGAGTGCTAAATGCCTTCAAATAGTTTCGCTAAAAATACAGTGATTAGCGAATGACATAACCCTAACATACTTTTAAAACGAATGCAAACTTTTAAAAGTTAATTTTTGTGCAAAAAAAACAAACTTAAAGTAATGGAAAAACCTATGAAAGCAGATGAAATCAGTATTTAATTAGTTTAAATGAAAATAAAACTAATTAATATTAAAAATAAAAAAATATTGGAAGTCCAGTTTGAATCGCTCAAAATCAAAGGAAATGATAAAAATAAAAAAACCGCCAAAATAGCGAATTTTTTAAAATAAATTAGACGTTTGTTTCTGATTCAACACCATCAGCCGTGACGTTAATTGCTTCAATTTCCCAAGTTTCAGCTGTTAAATCATAGCTCAAATAATTCGCACTAACATTGACAAGACGCTCGCGGAAACTATAGCGTTCAGGAGCAATTGCGTGCAGCGCCGCTTTAATGACATGAGAGTGAGCAATGACAAGAATAACTTGTTCAGGAGCTGGGTAAGCGTGTGCAAATTCAGTTAATCCTTCCATAACCCGAGACATAATCGCGCGTTCAGATTCAAGGTGATCAATTTCACCAGTGAAAACTTGCTCGTACACGTCATTGACGTGTTTTCCGTTGGCAGCACCAAAATCACGTTCAATGATACGGCTATCAAACAGAATGTCGCTTGCATCAAAATCAATTTCGTTCGCTAATGTTTCAGCAGTTTGACGAGCACGAATCATCGGGCTTGAAATCATCGCATCAATGCGGGTATTTAAGAATAATGGAGCGGCAGCTTTTGCTTGGGCAAACCCAAGTTGGTTGAGGGGATTATCGGTTTGACCTTGGATCAATCCTTGGCGATTCCAATCAGTTTCGCCATGGCGAATAAGAATAATTTTAGGCATAATTTGACTCCTTTTTGTTGTACTGTATTATATTATAACAAAAAGGAAGAAAAAAGAAAAATATTTTACGCGTTTGTTGAGAGATGCTATAATATAAGAGGAAATAAATAACGAGGTGACCACATATGAGAATGGTTGATTTAATTGAAAAAAAACGCAATGGTCTTGAGTTAACACAAGCGGAAATTCAGTGGATGATTAACGGATATACACAAGGGAGTATTCCTGATTATCAAATGAGTGCCATGGCAATGGCAATTTTCTTTAAAAGCATGACAAAAGCTGAAATGACCGAACTGACACTAGCAATGGTTGAATCGGGAGATCAAATTGATTTAAGCGCAATCGCTGGCATCAAAGTCGATAAACATTCAACTGGTGGTGTTGGCGATAAGACTACGTTAGTACTTGCACCACTTGTTGCTTCAGTTGGAGTACCTGTGGCGAAAATGAGTGGTCGTGGACTTGGACATACTGGTGGGACATTAGACAAATTGGAAGCAATTGCTGGTTTCCAAATTGAATTAAGCGAAGCCATTTTTGCCAAACAAGTCAATGATTTGCAAATTGCTGTTATCGGCCAAAGTGGTGAATTAACACCAGCAGATAAGAAATTGTATGCGTTACGTGATGTGACGGCAACAGTTGATTCAATTCCCCTGATTGCGAGTTCAATTATGAGTAAAAAAATTGCTGCAGGTAGTGATGCGATTTGCCTTGATGTCAAAGTTGGGAGCGGGGCATTCATGAAAGATCTTGATTCAGCTCGCGAATTAGCCCAAGCGATGGTCGGAATCGCTGAGCATTCAGGACGGAAAGCCGCCGCCTTTTTAACGAATATGCAAGAACCACTCGGTTTTGCAATTGGAAATGCGTTGGAAATTAAAGAAGCGATCGCAACTTTAAAAGGGCACGGTCCAAGTGATTTAACTGAATTATGTCTCGTCATTGGTTCATACATGGTCTACTTTGCTGGACATGCTGAAAATGTTGATGAAGCGCGCGTAATGTTAGAAGCGAATAT
>JBOFSL010000103.1:0-1300 GCA_051651525.1 Culicoidibacterales bacterium
AAAATCCTTGGTTATGATTCACCTCAAGAACGTTTACAACAAGAACTAGAATTACTTGTTTAATCAATTATATGTTGGTTTTCAAAAACTAGTGCAATTTGATATTGCAATTGAGGAAAAAGAAAAAAATGATCAGTCGTGTATAATTTAGGTAACATTGGCAACTCAAGCCTTGCCTTTCAGTTTCAATTCGCGTATACTGCAAAAGAATGAAACTGAAAGGAACTGAGGACAATGATTCTTTTATGGAGTACTTGGCTTTTGGCAATTACTTATCTTTTGTACGGAAAAAACGGAGAGTTAGCAAAAATAAACCACTGGTTTACAACAGCTATTATCTTAACTGGCGGATTATTACTAATTAATCTTGTTGTGGCAAATCTCGAACAACAATTACTCATTGTTGGCGCAACTATTTTAGTAGCAATCGCGGCTGTAATCAAAGTGAACTATTTTAATATTTCACGGTGGTGTGTCCTTATTGCTGCTATTATTGGTTATTTCTTGTTATTTTAAGGACGAATGACTAGTGTTTTTTCAAAAAAAGCGTATAATTATCACGTAATTTAGAAAAAATGGAGGTAATTATATGTCAATTTACGAAATTCCCGTTGTAAAAATGAGTGGTCAAGAAGTGACACTCAATGAATATGCTGGTAAAGTGCTGATGATTGTTAATACAGCGAGTAAATGTGGATTAACACCACAATTTAAAGATTTAGAAGCAATCTATGAACAATATAAAGATCAAGGATTAGTAATTTTAGGATTTCCATGTGATCAGTTTATGAAACAAGAATTCGATGATAACACTAAAATTCATGAATTTTGTCAATTAAATTATGGCGTAACCTTCCCGATGTATCAGAAAATAAAAGTGAATGGGAAAGATACACATCCGTTATATCAATATTTAAAATCAGCTCAAAAAGGGTTGTTTAGCAGTGAAATAAAATGGAATTTTACAAAGTTTCTCGTTGATCGCGAAGGGAATGTTGTGAAACGGTTCAGTCCTGAAACTGAACCAATGGAAATTGTTGGCGATATTCAAATACTATTAGTAAAATAATCAAGGAAGGGGCTGTATCAAAACGAATCAGCCACTAAAAGATTATAAAAAAGCGGTCTTGCGACCGCTTTTTCTGTATACTTTGGTTATGGAAAAAAAGCTACAAGAAAATTATACGACACTCACAACAAGATATCAACTGACTTTGAATCTTGATTTGATGACATACATAGATAAGAATGATCCGGTACGCTTACTTAGTGGAATATTGGAAGGGTTAAATTACACAAA
>JBOFSL010000104.1:0-1331 GCA_051651525.1 Culicoidibacterales bacterium
CTCTTCTTCTATATGTTCATGTCAACAACTGATACTTTTATGCTTAGTCTCTATTCTGACTCCTCGGTCGCAGCTGTTGGTATGGCTAATCAAGCTTTGTTTTTTGTATCTGTCATGTTTAACTGTGTCGCAATGGGAACTTCCGTGCTAATGACTCAAAATTATGGTGCAAATCGTCCGGAAATGGCAAGAAAAGTTGCTTCACTGTCAATTTATGTCAATTTAGTTTTCGGTCTTTTCATCAGTGTTCTCGTCTTTTTATTTGGTGGGTATTTGCTTGAATTTATGAATATACCGACTGAGATTTACGCTACTTCACATATGTATTTGAAAATTGTTGGTTCGATGCTCTTTTTAGCTGCTTTGGGACCGGTATCGAGTGCAATTTTACGCAGTAGTGGTGATACCAAAACACCAATGAAAATTGTTTTATTTGGAAATGGTTTGAATATTTTAGGAAATGCACTTTTCATCTTCGGATTATTCGGCTTTCCGGCAATTGGCCCAATTGGTGTTGCTCTCTCAACTGTTTTTGCTCGTTTTGTGCAAGTTATCTTGGCATACAGCATCATTTTCTTCCGTTTAAAAATTTCTTGGCGGTTCCAATTTGATCCGAAAGTCATGAAAAATATTTTAGCAATTGGTGTTCCTGGTGCGCTCGAACAATTTTCTTACAGCGGTTCGCAAATTTTCATTACCTCTTTTGTCGCAACACTTGGTATTACGAGCATTACGACTCGGACTTACGTGAATAATTTAACGATGTTTGTCTTTTTGTTCGCATCCTCGCTTGCGCAAGCGAATGAACTGATGGTCGGGCATATGATTGGTGCGAAAATGAAAGATTTCGCCCACAAACGTGTCCTTCAAGTCAATTTTCTAGCGCAAAGTGTTTCTGCTATTTTGGGAACAGCTGTTTTTATCGCTGCTCCCTTCTTACTTCCCTTATTTACTAAAGATCCTGAAGTGATTGCTCTTGGGCAACAAGTGATGCTTGTTCTTGCTGTTCTTGAACCTGGACGAGCAATGAATCTTTCATTTGTCAGTGCTTTACGTGCAAGTGGGAATGCAAGAACATCAATGATTGTTGGTATTCTTGGTATGTGGTTAGTTGCTGTACCGGTTGCCTATATTGCCGGAATTCAACTTGGTCTTGGCCTTGTCGGGATTTATCTCGGAATGATGGCTGATGAATGGGTACGTGGATTAACGTTCTTAATCATCTGGCAACGAAAAACCTGGATGAATCGCTCAAATATTGATTTAAATTTAGAGCAAGATGTCCAAAACCAGCACGATGCTTCAATTGAGACAATCCACTCAATTGAAGT
>JBOFSL010000105.1:0-1124 GCA_051651525.1 Culicoidibacterales bacterium
CATCCCGTCACTTGCAAGTAAGTCTAGCTGTTCCGCTTCAGTTAAGGTTGGTAACACTGTTTTTAAATTCAGTTCTCGGTATTTCAGCCCACTCGTATTGAAAAATTTCTTTAAGGGTAGCTGAGAAAGTTGCCAAAACTGCATAAGTTGTTCTGCGGTTGGTGGATTTTCGTGAATCAAAATAGCAGTATACGCCAGTTCGTGTTCATCAAGCCATTTTTTCGCTTTTTTACACGTACTACATGTTGGATAAGTGTAAAATGTAATCATAATTAGGACCTCCAAGACAAAAGTAAAGTGTGACTACGTTTAGCAGTCACACTGATGAATCAATAGAATGAAAACCGTTGATAATATTTTGAAGTTTCAATTGAAACCGACAGTTGATCAATTCGTGAAAAACCATTACCGATTTTCAAGCGATAAATAAATGCGTCAAGATTTGAAGCCGGTCCTTCAATCCAAATTTCAATTGTACCATCAGGTAAGTTTTTAGCAAACCCTGTTAAACCAAGGTCGTGCGCAAGTGCGACACAGAAAATTCGTAAACCGACACCTTGGACAGCGCCAGTTGCATGCATAATTCGTGCTTCCATAAAATTTCCTCTTTTCTATTTGAGTAAAATTATTCTAGTGACAATAAAATTGCAGCAATATCATCGGCATCAATTGCAACAAAGCTTCCGATTGCGTCACGATCAAATAATGTTTTGGCAACGAGTTCATCAAGGACATCAGCCGTTGTTAAGCCGAGTTCACTTAATTTTGTCGGTGCACCAAGATTTTGCCAAAAAGCAGTTAAGGCATTGATACCAGCATGAGCGGTTGCAATATCGTCAGCTAATGGTGGGACACCAAAGACTTCAGTTGCCATTTTCGCTAAAAGTGGTGCTGCTTGTGTTGGTGACTTTGTTAAAACATAATGCATCCAATGTGGGAAGACAATTGCTAAGCCGGCACCGTGTGGAATATCATACACAGCCGAAAGTGCATGTTCGATTTGATGTGATGACCAATCCCCATTTGAACCGATACGTAACACCCCGTTCAACGCATATGTTCCACAAATCATCATTGTTTCGCGAAGCTCATAACTTGTTAAGTCATGTAAAAGTGGTTGAGCT
>JBOFSL010000106.1:0-8146 GCA_051651525.1 Culicoidibacterales bacterium
GCTGTTGTTGAATGAACAACATAGTCAGTGGACAATTGTAAGAGAAAGTTGGTAAAGAGGGTTTGGACACAAACATTTGCTTTTTTTAATACACCGTGGTTTTCAAACCCATGATACCCACCACCACCTTGAGAGCGGAACATACTTAATACAACATGATAAGTAGCTGTTGGATCGAATGGTTTTGTACCAACGGCAGTAATTTCAACGACTTTGAGATTATCGTCTGTGAAAATGAGCGAGTACGTTAAGCCAGACCAAAGATCGTAGAAATAATCGGGGACATCGGAGCGAATCGCTGTATTTGATTGTTCATCCCAAGTGAAAAAGTCAGCAATTCGTTGAAGACCGGTTAATAAATCAACACCACGAATCGCGATTGTTGTTAATAAATCTTCATATGCAAATGCGGCGAAAACATGGTGACGTGTCAGAGGTTGTGAAAGCTCAAATGCTTTTGGAATTGTGATTGCACTGATGTCAGCATTTCCCCAATTTTTTTGAAAATCATGGAGCAAATTGATAAAGCGGTCACCATGGATAGTTGCGTGCACTTGATCAAAAACTGGGAATGTTTGTGTTAAAGTGAGTAGTGGTGCAGAAAGCCAGTGGGAAGCCGCAGTTAATGTTGGTGCAATATTCGCCATCAAAGTTTGCGAAGGCATGATGTCAGAGAGATGATGACATGTCGCATCAATTTGTTCAAGTTGCCATCGGCCGGGTTGTTTCGAAAACTCTAATTGTAGCTGTTGGACACAATTGCCATAGCACCCAGCTTGACTATAGTAGGTAGAGCCGAATTTTCCTAATATAGTTTTGTGTTGGTGGCCAGTTAAAAGCAAATCAATCATCGGAAATTGCGTAAGTAATTGATTCCCAATATTATCATCAGGTTTAGGTGTAAAGACATCACCGGTTGTTGGCTCAAATTGAAACCCACCGTGATAGCAGCAAATGAGACAATCGTAACTTGTTGGTTCAATTTGTTTGAGTGTTGCCGAAAATGTTGCGAGAGTATCTGTCAGGTGATAGTCTTGACTGCTTAGAGGAATAGTGAGCCCGACAAGCAATAGGCGAACACCGCTACGCTCAATAATTTTATGCGTGAAAACGTTTGGTAGCCGTGGGAAAACATTAGCACTTAAAATCGGAACGTGAAGTGATGCTAATAATTGCGCCAAGATATGAGGAGCATAATCGAGTTCGTGATTACCTAAAACAACAGCATCATAGTGGTACTGATTAAAAAAATCAATTATTGGATGCGTTAAAGTGAATTGTGTACTTTCAACAAATGATGCCAGTGGGGAGCCTTGCAAAAAATCACCAGTATCAATTAAAATCGGATGCATAATATTCGCGAGTTGTGTTTCAAAAAAAGTTGCAAGTTGAGCCGTAGAACCGATTTTTAATTGTGAATGTGCGCCTTGGTTAGGAACCATATGTGAATGGGTATCAGTTGTATGAAATAAATGAATGCGCATAGTTGTGTCTCTTTCTCGTTAAGATATATTTAGATTATACGAAACCGTTAGAAAAGCAACAAGCGCTTTCGACAAGATTGATAGTGAAATGCGGAAAAAGTACGTCTCAGCATGGACGACACGAGCTAAAATAGTCTATAATAAAGCGAATACTAGAAAGTAAACTAAAGGAGAACGTGTATGAAAATTATTGACGGTAAGTTGCATGCTCAAGCAATCTATAAAGAATTGGCTGTAGAAATAGAAGCGCTGCCCCAGAAACCAACACTTGTCATAGTACAAGTAGCGAATCATCAAGCGAGTGAAGCCTACATTCGCGGGAAAATTACCGCAGCCAAGCAAGTTGGAATTGAAGCCCGGATCCAAAATTATCCAGAAACAATTACTCATGATCAACTTTTAGCGGAGATAACAGCATTGAATGCCGATCAAAGTGTCAATGGGATTATTGTTCAATTACCATTACCAAGTCATTTAGATGATCATGAGATTGCCCAAACAATTGCACGTGACAAAGATGTCGATGGTTTCCATCCCGCAAATCTTGGAGAATTACTCGTTTGTGAAACACCACTAGAACCATGTACACCCAAAGGAATTATGGAGTTATTGAAGCGTGAAGCAATCGACTTAGCTGGGAAACATGTGGTTGTGATTGGACGGAGTAATATTGTTGGGAAGCCAATTGCCTTACTCGCCTTGCAAGCAGATGCGACAGTGACTGTATGTCATTCGCACACAGCAAATTTAACAACGCTGACCCAACTTGCTGATATTGTAATTGTTGCCGTTGGTCGTGCTCAATTTTTGACAGCAGAGATGATCAGAGCAGGAGCAGTTGTTATTGATGTCGGGATTAATCGTCACGAAGGGAAGCTCGTTGGTGATGTTGATTATCAAAGTGTTAGTCAAAAAGCGAGTGCAATGACACCAGTTCCAGGTGGAGTTGGTCCAATGACAGTAGCAATGTTAATGAAAAATACTGTAGCAGCTGCCAAAAACAAAAGCTAAGGAACCGCTAACATTTGTGCAAATTACCAAAAAAAACGAAAACAACTGTAAAAAGTCCAAAAGCACTTGTCTAATATGCTTAATGTTGTTATCATCATAGGTGAAAAAAGTATTAATGAACCGGATTTGTCACAAACAGTCCGAACTTCGTATAATAGCAAGGATATGGCTTGCGAGTTTCTACCGATCTCCCGTAAAGAGATTGACTACGATGTAACACATTTTTGATTTTATGAAGGCGGGGATACTCTCGATTTATAGAAGCAATTTTTTAGTGTACATCGCGAATTCAAGGAGGATGACCATGTACACAACAGCAGTTACAAAGAACAGTTATCAATATAGAACTCCCACAGCAACCGTGTGCCTTTTTTAGGCCACGCTCATTGCTGTGTTTTTTTGTAACAAAGCCGTTGTAGACCTGATCAAGAAGGAGCGTAAAATAAATGAACCCAAAAATTGGAATTATTATGGGGAGTCAATCAGACTACCAAACAATGCAAGCAACAACAGCAGTCCTTGATGAATTAGCGATAGCATATGATGTTCGTGTCATTTCAGCACATAGAACACCAGAAACAATGATTGATTATGCCAAACAAGCACGAGAACAAGGGTTGAAGGTTATTATTGCTGGTGCAGGTGGTGCAGCACATTTACCAGGAATGGTCGCAGCATGTACAACTTTGCCAGTCATTGGTGTACCAGTCCAATCACGGGCTTTAAACGGCTTAGATTCATTGCTTTCAATTGTACAAATGCCAGCAGGCGTACCAGTTGCAACCGTTGCAATTGGTGAAGCCGGTGCAAAAAATGCCGGACTCCTAGCAGCACAATTGCTAGGAATGACCGATAAAGCAATTGCGGCACAATTGGATGAATATCGTATTGTGATGCGAAAAGCAGTAGAAGCAACGAGTGATTTAGCGGGGTTACGTTCATGATCGTTCCACCACTCAAAATGATTGGGATTATAGGTGGTGGTCAATTAGGGCAAATGTTAACATTAGCAGCCAAATCAATGGGTTATTATGTAACAATTTTAGATCCAACGCCAAACTGTTGTGCGGCACAAGTTGCTGATCAACAAATTATCGCAGCCTATGATGATTCGAAAGCGCTCAGCCAATTAGCAGCGATCTCCGATGTAATTACATATGAATTCGAAAATATTCCAGCTCAAGCAATTACTGAATTGAAAAAACAGGCATACGTACCACAAGGCGAAAAGCCCTTGCAGTTGACGCAACATCGGTTACAAGAAAAGCAAGCACTTCGAGCATTAGGGATTAATGTTGCACCATTTCAACCAGTAAAAAATGATGAAGAATTACAAGCAGGATTGACACTTCTTGGATATCCAGCCGTATTGAAAACGTGTTTTGGTGGCTATGATGGGAAAGGTCAAGTTGTATTGCGTTCACAAGCAGATTATGAGCAAGCGTTAACTTTACTACCGAGTGACTGTGTATTAGAAAGCTTTATCGATTTTGAATACGAAGCTTCAATTATTGTCACTCGTTGTACAACTGGTGAAATATCAACTTTTCCGATTGGTTTAAATGAACATCGGAATCAAATGTTGACAAAAACAATTGTCCCAGCTCCATGTTCACCAAGTGTTGCGGAAGAAATTAAAAATTTAGCGATTACTTTGATGACGAGTCAAGACTTAGTTGGGACGATGGCAATTGAATGCTTTATTGTTGGCGATGAAGTGTATGTCAATGAGCTTGCTCCTCGACCACACAATTCAGGTCACTATACAATCGAAGGCTGTTTTGTGAGTCAGTTTGAGCAACATATTCGTGCGATTTGTGGCTGGCCACTAGCCGATACGAATCTACGCCAGTCAACGGTGATGGTGAATATTTATGGACAAGATGTGGAAACGTTAGAAAAAATGCTACCCACGTTACCAAGTAATACATATGTACACTGGTATCAAAAAGGTGAACCAAAACCGAATCGGAAGATGGGGCACCTGACTTTTATCGAAACACAGCAAGCAAGTGCTCAAAAAAGTGCTGAAATTGTGTATAATAGATTAGGATATTGTGATTAAGTAGCATACTGGAGGAAAAAGAAATGATTAGTCGTTACACACGAGAAGAAATGGCAAAAATTTGGAGTGATGAAAACCGTTATCAAGCTTGGTTAGAAGTAGAAATTTTAGCAGCTGAAGCTTTTGCAGAAATGGGAGAAATTCCGCAAGCTGATGCTAAAGCATTACGCGAAAATGCGAGCTTTGATATTGACCGTATTTTGGAAATTGAAATTGAAACTCGTCACGATGTTGTTGCATTCACACGCGCTGTGAGTGAAACGTTAGGTGAAGAAAAGAAATGGGTTCACTATGGCTTAACATCAACGGATGTTGTTGATACAGCTTATGGATACTTATATAAGCAAGCGAATGAAATTTTAAAACAAGATCTTGAAGCTTTGCTAAAAGTTTTAGGACGTCGTGCAAAAGAACACAAAAATACAGTTATGATGGGACGCACACATGGAGTACATGCTGAGCCAACAACCTTTGGTTTAAAATTAGCGCTTTGGTATGATGAAATTCGCCGTCAAATTGAACGTTTCGAATTAGCAAGCCGTGATATTGAAGTTGGGAAAATTAGCGGAGCTGTTGGAACTTTTGCTAACACACCACCATTCGTTGAAGAATATGTTTGTGCACAACTTGGAATTAATCATGCGAATATTTCAACACAAACGCTCCAACGTGATCGCCATGCGTTCTACATGTCAACATTAGCTGGTATTGCGACAACATTAGAGAAGATGGCAGTTGAAGTCCGCCACCTTCAACGTACTGAAGTCCGTGAAGTTGAAGAGTACTTTGCAAAAGGCCAAAAAGGTTCAAGTGCGATGCCACATAAACGTAATCCAATTGGATCAGAAAACATTACTGGGTGTGCACGTGTGATTCGTGGATACATGGTAACAGCTTACGAAAATGTGCCACTATGGCATGAACGTGATATTTCACACTCGGCAGCTGAACGAATTATCGTGCCAGATGCAACGATGTTACTTGATTATATGTTAGGACGCTTTACACGAATTGTTGATCAATTGACAGTTTTTGAAGATAACATGCGTGCAAATATGGACAAATCACTCGGATTGATTTTCTCACAACGTGTGATGTTAACTTTGATTAACGAAGGTTGGGCACGCGAACGTGCATATGATACAGTTCAACCATTAGCGATGCAAGCTTGGGAAAACCAGGTGCCATTCCAGCATTTAGTTCAAACAAATGAAGCAATTGCAGTGACATTAACTGTTGAGCAAATTGCTGACTGTTTTGATCCGACATACCATGTCAAAAATGTTGATGCAATCTTCGCGCGTCTTGGATTAGCAGAATAATAAATAACGAAATATTTAATTTCATACGACTACATATATCTTCAGAAATTGGTCTGAAAGTCTCTACCCCTAAAGCCGTAACTTGGGGACTATGTGGAAGTGTTTTTATTGCAATCAAAAACAACGTTTTTGGTTAAAGTAAGCACTTTCGCGAAACGAGAAGCGACCAATTGGTCGCTTTTTTTGTTATATCGAGGAGGAACTATTACATGCAAACGACACGTTTATTCGTTGAAAAAAAACCAGAGTACAATACCCAAGCACAAGCGCTCCAACATGAGCTTCAAACTTTTTTACACTTACCAATTACAGCTGTCCGCTTAATGGTAATTTACGATATTAGTGAAATCAGTGCTGAATTACTAGCAGTTGCATCAGCGAGTGTATTTGCTGAAGCGGTTACTGATACAGTTGTAGAAGCAGTTGATACAACAGGCTACTATGCCTTCGCACAAGAACTATTACCAGGACAATTTGATCAACGTTCGGATAGTGCGATGCAATGTTTACGCTTAATTGAATCAACAACACAAGCCGTCGTTCGTTGTGGGCAATTAATCATGATTGAGGGTGATTTAACGCGAGCGCAACAAGAAGCTATTGAAAAGTATTGTATTAACCCGATTGAAGCACAGCTGAAAGATTGGCAAGCACCAATTACAGCACCAGTTGAGCCAACAATTGAGGCAGTACCAACGTTAACTGGTTTTATAGATGCAAATGATGTTGCGTTAACTGATTTGTTAGCTGGATATGGTTTAGCGATGACGTTTGCGGATTTAAAGCATGTTCAAACATATTTCCAAAGCGAAAAACGCAATCCAACTGAAACGGAATTAAAAGTATTAGATACATATTGGTCTGATCACTGCCGTCATACAACATTTGAAACGCATATTACTGATGTCACAATTGCACCGACTGCAATGATGGAAGCAGTACAAACAGCATACGAACGTTATGCAACACTCCGTCAAGCTGTTCATGCAAATAAAAAACCAATATCTTTAATGGATATGGCAACAATTGTGATGAAACACCAACGTCAAATTGGCCGCTTAGCTGACTTAGAAGTTTCAAGTGAAATTAATGCATGTAGTATTTATGTTGATGTTGATATCGATGGTGAAACACAGCCATGGCTTGTTATGTTCAAAAATGAGACGCACAATCATCCAACAGAGATTGAGCCATTTGGGGGCGCTTCAACATGTATTGGTGGAGCAATTCGTGATCCGCTATCAGGACGTTCATATGTGTATCAAGCAATGCGAATTACTGGAGCTGGTGATATTACAAAACCAGTTGAGGAAACATTAGCTGGGAAATTACCACAACGTACAATTTCAAAAACGGCCGCTCACGGTTATTCATCATATGGAAACCAAATTGGTTTAGCAACGACGTATGTCAAAGAAATTTTCCATGAAGGCTATGTAGCTAAACGTATGGAAGTTGGGGCAGTTGTCGGAGCTGCACCAGCAAGTCATGTCCAACGCTTAGAACCTGCAACAGGTGATGTGATTTTAATGTTTGGTGGTCGTACAGGTCGCGATGGTGTCGGTGGTGCAACTGGTTCATCAAAAGTCCACACAAGTGAATCATTAACGGTTGCGAGTAGTGAAGTTCAAAAAGGAAATGCACCAGAAGAGCGCAAAATTCAACGTTTATTCCGTAACTCGGAAGTAACGCGTTTAATTAAAAAAGCGAATGACTTTGGAGCAGGTGGTGTTAGTGTTGCAATTGGGGAATTAGCAGACGGATTGATTATTGACTTAGATCAAGTTTGTACAAAATATAGTGGCTTAAATGGGACTGAATTAGCAATTTCAGAATCACAAGAACGGATGGCAGTTGTTGTAGCGCCAACGGATGTGGAAGCGTTTATAGCAGCATGTGCCGTGGAAAACTTAGAAGTTGTCCAAGTTGCAACAGTAACGGAAGAAGCACGATTAGTGATGAACTGGCGTGGAGAAACAATTGTGAATATGAGCCGTGCCTTCTTAGATACGAATGGAGCACATCAAGAAATAACCCTTGAAGTTGAAGCAATCGATCCATCACAAAATCCATTTACTTTACCGTATGAAGGTGAATTCAACCAACAAGTACAACAAAGTTTACAAGCATTAAATAGTGCGAGTCAACAAGGAATGGGCGAAATGTTTGACGCAACAATTGGAGCATCAACAGTTTTACTACCGTATGGCGGGAAGTACCAGTTAACAGAAGCTGAGTGTAGTGTTCAAAAAATTCCGACATTA
>JBOFSL010000107.1:0-12769 GCA_051651525.1 Culicoidibacterales bacterium
CGAGTAGAGGTAAGCGTCGGTGGGGCAACTATTTCTTGTGTTGTTGGTGGAACAACAACAGGAATGGCGACACACGTAGAACCTTCAAGGACTTGCCCTTCAGGACAAACGATTGGTTTACAAGCAGAGCCTTCAAGGACTTGCCCTTCAGGACAAACGATTGGTTTACAAGCAGAGCCTTCAAGGACTTGACCATTAGGGCATGTGATCGGTTTACAAGTAGAGCCTTCTAGCACTTGCCCGTTAGGACATGCGACAGGTTTCGGTTTACAAGTAGAACCTTCGAGGACTTGTCCGTTAGGACATGTGATCGGTTTACAAGTAGAGCCTTCGAATACTTGCCCGTTAGGACATGTGAGTGTTTGTTGTGGTTCAGTTCCTTTGATAAACCAAGCTGTTTCAGTGTTAGCAGCAGCTGTTCCAGCTGGAGCTAATACACTAGGCCAAACATTTTTGAGGACAGTTTTACTGACAACATTATTTGAAGTTGGGAAGCTGGTAGCGTATTGGCCAAATTCACTCATCATTGTTCGGAAAATTGAACTAACGATAGGTGCATTTTCGAATTTGTTATAGTATTCACTACTAACCGTATCATATCCACCCCAGACTGCCATCGTATATTCAGGTGTGTACCCAATATACCAATGATCTTTATCGGCACTACTAGGTAGACCTAGAGAATCGATTGTTTCTTGAGCGTAAGTTGTTGTTCCAGTTTTGGCAGCGATATTCATACCTGAAATATTACCGCGTTGGGCGAGGCCAGATGTTGCAGAATAATGTAACATATTGTTCATAATTGTTGCCGTTTCAGGACTCATGACTTGATCGTTTTCCGAAGCGTGTTCATATAAGACGTTTCCAGCATTATCGGTGATCTTTGTCACAAAGTATGGTTCGTTAAATTTACCACCATTTCCGAAAGCGGCATAAGCTCCAGCCATTTCTAATGGTGTAACTTCTTTTCCACCGCCTAAAGCATAAGCTTCATGAAGTGGTTCACCGAAATCAATACCAAGTTTTTTGATAAATTGATCAGCATAGCTCGGACCAACTTCTTGGAATGCTTTAACGGCAGGAACATTACGTGAATCAGCAATTGCCGCATTCATCGACATATCACCCTTATATTGAAAATCGTAGTTATAGAAAGGAACACCATCAGAGTACTGATACTTCTCATCTTTAAAGAGTTGATGAGATGACCATTGATTTTTTTCAATTCCAGGCGCATAATCCAAAAGTGGTTTAATCGTTGAACCGGGCTGGCGGCCACCTTCAGTTGCGAAGTTAAAGCCGAATGCTTCGTTTTGACCACGACCACCACCAATTGCGTAAACTTGCCCAGTTTGCGTATCACTAAAGACGAAAGCAGCTTGATATTGGTCATCTGGGTATTCAATCATCCCTGAATCGAGCAAATCATTTGCGTAATCTTGCATATCAGGGTTTAAGTTCGTATAAATGTTTAATTGTTGTGTGGTTGGGTCTAAATCAGTTTTTTCTAAAACTTCAGTAGTTACAGCTGACATATACGTAAAGTACTTATTTGAATTTGAAAATTCACTTTCTTCAAGTAAATCAGCAAGTGGTATTTGTTTTGCTGTTTGAGCTTCTGTCTCTGAAAGATAATTATGTCGGACCATTAAAGTCAGAACTGTGTGATATCGATCAGTTGCAGCCGTAATATCTAAATATGGGTTGTGATAACTTGGAAGTTGAGGAATTCCAGCGAGCATGGCAGCTTCTGGGAGTGTGAGTTCGGAAACATCTTTATTGAAATAATAACGTGCGGCCGAACCAACACCGTAAACTGGTCCAAAATTAATTGTATTCACATAAGCTTCAAAAATTTCTTCCTTGGTCATGACTTGTTCAAGTTCAAGGGCCAAAATCATTTCGTAAATTTTACGTTCATACGTTTGTTCAGATGTTAATGTCGTTGATTTGAGCAGTTGCTGTGTAATCGTACTTCCACCACCAACGATATCGTTGGCAAGTAAGTTACTAACAAGTGAGGCTGCAATTCGTTTAATATCAATTCCTTCATGAACAAAGAAGTTTGAATCTTCTGTTGCTACAACGGCATCGACATAAACATCAGCGAGTTGCTCATATTCAATTCGTTCGTAGTAAGTACCTTTAAAATTCGCAACGATTTCACCATTCAAATCATACATGTTTGAAGATTGGACTTCTTTCAGCGCGGCAACATCAATTGTTGGTCGAGTATCAATAAAGTAATTTAAAATGGCGAATCCAGCAAAGACAGCTGTTAAAAATAAACCACCGAGAATACCGATGAAAACGCGCCAGTTAAAAAGTTTGAAAGTTCGTTTTGGTTTATTCGTTTTTTTATTTGTTGTTTTTGTGCGCCGAGAAGGCGTCTGAGTTTGGTTCATAGTTTACACCACCTAAGAAAAATAAATTTTATGAATCACGGGTAAATAATCAAGTGTAGGATAACCGGAGGTCTGGAGCTCATGCCCCTTCGATTCAAAGGAATTGAGGGGAATTGATTTGCGACCATTTTGTGTTTGGTTATTCCAAAATTCTAATACAAAGCTTGCATCAAGAATAAATGTACGTTCTAAGACGGCAAAGCGAACAATTACAAAGCAAATTCCTTGTTGTTTGTGAACTTGTTCCATATGCTGAATTTGATGATGATGAAAGTTAGTCAAAGGAAACGCAGTCTTTAGACGCGTTTCTTTTGCTTCAAAATCGAGATACGCCCCTTGATATAACCCATTGTAATCAGTCGTTGAAGGTGTTTGAAAATACGCTTCTTTAATTACCGCAGCTGAACGCTTCGGGTAATGGACGTGAACAATATTAATTGGCGTCGGTTTTTTGTGAATAACCGCAAGCCCTCGAGCTAAATAATATTGATTTGCTAAATTTAGTTCTTGTTCAAGTGACATCCCACGTTTTGCGAAATCAATCGTTTTCGATTTTACTTGTTGCACTGGTTCACGCGGAAGTTGTTTCGTAAAAACTTTACCATTTGGATATTTAATCATTTTTATCACCGCATTTAGTATACTATAAAAGTAACGAGAAAGGAAAGGAAAAGACGCTTTTCCAAAAGACTGCTATTGCACAAGCGAGAGCAGATTTGTTACAATAAGAAGATGAAGCGAAGCCTTCGTTTTTTAGACCTTTCAAGTTAAAGATAGACTGTTCGTCAGTAAAAGGGGATACACACATGAATCAATTAACGAAACTCACAACCAATGATATTTTAGAAAAAGAATTCCGTACGGAAATACGCGGGTATAGTCAAAGTGAAGTTGACGAGTATTTAGATATCGTGATTCAAGATTTTCAAGTATTTGAAAAAGAATTAACTCGTTTACGAAAAGAAAATCAAGCATTGCATCGTGATTTAAATACAGCAATGCAACGTATTCAAACAGCTGCTCCAGTGGAGGTTGCGAATGTTGTGCCAAAACCAGCGACAACAACACGAACTGAATCAACACAATTTACGAATTATGATGTTATTAAGCGCGTAGCCCAGTTAGAGCGCCAAGTTGCTGAAATCGAAAAACAGCTTAAAGCGAAACCTGAATTATCGGTTGCACCAGAAGCACCGATTTCAAATGAGTTTGGAAGTGTTTCGGTTGAAAAACCATTAACAGCTGAAGAAATTGAGAAAACTTTACAATTTACGTTTACAAAATAAGAGAAGTCTGTATAATATAGTAAGTACTGAGGTAATCGCTGCATTTTTTAGAAGTGTAGAGGAAAGTCCATGCTCACACAAACTGCGATGTTTGTAGTGTTCGTGCTTAGTGAAGACATAAGCTGAGGCAGAGTGATCTGACGGCGGTGAAAACACCTAAGGTAGCAACACTATGGTTGAGTAACTGTAACGTGCCACAGAGACGAGTTCAATATGAAAATGTTGAAATGAAACGTTGGTAAACCCCGCGAGTGAGAAACCCAAATTTTGGTAGGGGAGTCCGCCTCAAAGGAAACAGAACGGCGAGGGGATTAGCACGATTGTGCTAAAGATAAATGATTACCGCTACAGGTACGAGACGAAAGTCGTTTGGAGTACGGTAGGACAGAACATGGCTTATGAGGTACATTCTAAAAAAACAACTCAATTTTGAGTAACACCAATGAAAATTGGTGTTTTTTTGTATTTAAATTTATATCATGATAATAAATTATTGCGATATAAATAAAAAATCAATTTAAAATAATTTATTATCGTGCAATAACTCTGAAATAAAAGCGTTTTCTTGCAAGTTTAGCTTAATAAATTCTTATTTTATTAAGAAAGAAGTGTTTTTTTTACTTTTTTGCATTTACAAAGATTGAATATCTGCCTATAATTCAAATCAATACCACAGCAAACGACATCGAGGGCAACTTGAGATCACGTTAGTCGAAAGGTAAATTTTTAAAACTAAGGGGTAATCATATGAAAAACGCGAAAAAATTATTTGCCGTCACGACATCAGTGGCATTAACAGTTTCATTAGCAGCGTGTGGCGCAACGGGGGGATCTACGACAGATTCAGGAACAAGCTCAGATTCACCATCATTATCAATGACTCTACCAATTCAAAATGATTTTACAAAAATCAATAACATGACTGAGTCAACTTCATCAGAATTAGGAATTGCTCAAAATGTGATGGAAGGTTTAGTTCGTTACAGTCAAGATGGGAAAGAAATTGAACCTGGAATGGCAGAATCATGGAAATTAGCTGAAGACCAAAAAACGTTAACATTTACATTACGTGATACAACGTGGTCTGATGGAACTGCAGTAACAGCATCAGACTTTGTCTTTGCTTGGAATACAGTTGCAAAACCAGAAACAGCAGCGAGCTACGCATCATTTATGGAATACATTGATGGTGGAGTCGGAGCAGGAACGCCGGATTATGCAGGACCATTAAACGTCACAGCAATTGATGATAAAACATTAGAAGTAGTGTTAGCAGAACCAACACCATTTTTCTTATCATTATTAACATTCCCAACCTTCTTCCCAGTGAATGAAGCATTCTACACTGAAGTTGGAGCAGAAAAATACGGAACATCAGCAGATACATTACTAGCAAATGGTCCATTCACACTATCAGCTTGGGATCGTGATCAACAATTAGTATTAGCAAAAAATGAAAGCTATTGGGAAGCAGACGTTGTTCAAGTACCAAGCGTAACATTTAAAGTTGTTAGTGATGAATCAACACGTGTGCAATTATTTGAAACAGGAGAATTAACACGTATGGGAGTTTCTGGAGACTACTATGCACAATATAAAGATAATGAAAACTTCTACTCAGAAGCAGATACAACAATTTGGTACTTAACATTAAATATCGACAATAATGCATCAAACCCGTTATTAGCGAACAAAAACTTCCGTCAAGCATTATCACATGCAGTTGACCGTACAGTTGTTGCGGAACAAGTATACAAAAATGGATCGTTCCCAGCGAACTATATTATTACAGAAGGTTTAGTAGCCAATGACGGAACTGATTTCCGAGAGGAATCATTTGCCGGAGATTTTCAAACAGAACAAGATGCAGCGAGAGCAGTTGAGCTATTTGAATTAGCAAAATCTGAAACAGGTGTGACTGATGCGAAAGTTGAAATTTCATTCGTAGAATCACCACGTAATACGCGTTTAATGGAAGTGCTTCAAGCAACATTACAAGAAACATTACCAGGATTAACAGTTGAATTACGTAAATTACCATCAGCAAGCTACTATGATCAATTAGGCGCTGGTGACTACCAAATTGCTTGGGCTGGTTGGGGACCTGACTATGCAGATCCATCAACAATGTTATCAATCTTCACATCAACTGATAGCCATAACTACGGAAAATACAACAATCCAGAGTTTGATGCGCTATATGCAGAAGGTTTAGCATTAACAGGTGATGATCAAGTAAGCGAACGTTTCGAAAAATTCGCTGAAGCAGAAAAAGTATTAATCGACGATCAACCAATCGTACCATTAATGCAAGCTGCATCTTCATACGTAACACAACCTGGTGTATCAAATATCGTTGACTCAGCATTTGGCGGAAACACAGGGTTCTACAAATGGGCAGAATACGTAGCTGAATAATTGAATCAAAAACTTATTTAAAGTACCTCTTCAAATTTTAAATAAAAGGAACATGCAGTCTAGTAAAATAGACTGTATGTTTTTCTTTGTAACTATAAAAAATTATTATCATGCGAAAAATTCATCATTCAGCAATAAAAATTTACTTTTTTTATGAAAAAAATCTAAATTAGTCACGATAAACACGTTTTATTCGAAAAAAATAAAAATTTAGCTTTACAAACTAATTTTAAACTAATATAATTCAAAACAATACTACAACTTTCACAGCTTTAAATGAGTTGCGAATTTGTGGGTAATAACAATCAAAGGGGTAGACAATATGAAGAACTTTAAACGTATTTTTGCTGTCACGACAACGGCTGCATTAACAGTATCACTTGTAGCTTGTGGTGGAACAACAGATGGTGGAACAACAGAAGGTTCACAACCAATCACGTTACCGGTAACAACAGATTTCAAAAAATTAAATAACTTAACTGAATCAACTTCACCAGAGTTAGGTATTTTACAAAACTCAATGGAAGGTTTAGTACGTTACAATGCAGAAGGAACTGTAATCGAACCAGCAATTGCTGAAAAATGGACAATCAGTGACGATCAATTAACGTACACGTTCAATTTACGTGATGCACAATGGTCTGATGGAACAGCAGTAACAGCGAATGACTTTGTTTTCGCATGGAATACAGTAGCGAAACCAGAAACAGCAGCAGGATATGCTTCATTTATGAACTATATTGAAGGTGGAACTGGTGCCGGAACTGCAGATTATGCAGGTTCATTAGCGGTAACTGCAATTGATGAAAAAACATTAGAAGTAACATTAGCAGAACCAACACCGTTCTTCTTATCACTACTTTCATTCCCAACATTCTTCCCAGTAAACGAAGAATTCTACACAGAAGTAGGTGCTGACAAATACGGAACATCTGCAGAAACATCATTATCAAATGGTCCATTCGCAGTAACAACTTGGGATAAAGACCAACAATTAGTATTAACGAAGAGTGAAACGTATTGGGATGCAGCAACAGTTGCGTTACCATCAGTAACATTCCGCGTGGTTCAAGATGAAGCAACAACAGTGCAGTTGTTCGAATCAGGTGAATTAACTCGTATGGGTGTATCGGGAGATTACTATGACCGTTACAAAGATAATGCAGGATTTGCTACAGCAAAAGACTTATCAATCTGGTATTTATCAATTAACCAAAATAATAACAACACAAACCCAATGTTACAAAATGCGGACTTCCGTAAAGCTTTATCAACAGCAATCGATCGTGAAGTAATCGCGAACCAAGTTTACAAAAATGGTTCATTCCCAGCAAACTATGTAATTACAGCTGGTGTAGTTGCTGATGAAGATGGTGTTGATTTCCGTGATCAATCATTCGCAGGAGACTTCTCAGTCACTGCTGATGCAGCAAAAGCACAAGAATATTTAGATGCAGCATACACAGCAACAGGAGAAACTTCAGCAACAGTTGAAATTTCATTTGTTGAATCACCGCGTAATACACGTTTAATGGAAGTTTTACAATCACAAATTCAAACAGCGTTACCAACAGTAACAGTTGAATTACGTAAAATCCCATCTGCAAGCTACTTCGATCAATTAGCTGCAGGTGACTTCCAAATCGCTTGGCAAGGTTGGGGACCTGACTATGCAGATCCATCAACAATGATGGTTATTACTGAGTCAAATGACAGCCATAACTATGGAAAATACGCAAACCCTGCAGTAGACGCTTTATATGCTGAAGGTATGGCATTAAATGCTGAAGGTCAAATGACTGAACGTATGGAAAAATTTGCTGAAATGGAAAAACTTGTTATTGAAGAAGATCAAGCAATGATTCCATTAATGCAATCAGGACGTGCATTTGTTGAAAAAGAAGGATTAGAAGGAATTGTTTACTCAGCTTACGGAGGAAATACAGGATTCTTCAAATGGGCTGACTACGTGCCAGCTAACTAATTCATTATATGAAAGTCTACTTGTTTGAACAGAAAAAGAAAGTAGATAATCAATCAAAAGAAGCAAGGGCGAATACTCTTGCTTCTTTTTGCTGTGATATTTTTTCTAAAGCTAAGAAAATTTATCGTCAATGATTCGGAACGATGATATAATAAAGAAAGTAAAAATCAGAAAGTTGAGGAAAAAAATGGCAACGATTGGACAAAAGCTACAGCAGGCACGTACACTCAAAAAAATGACAGTTGAAGAAGTAGCAAAAGCAACAAAAATCAATGAACAATTTATTATTGCCGTAGAAGCTGATGATTATCAGGCCTTTAATGAGGA
This sequence comes from Culicoidibacterales bacterium, assembly GCA_051651525.1. Taxonomy (GTDB): domain Bacteria; phylum Bacillota_I; class Bacilli_A; order Culicoidibacterales; family ZOR0006; genus ZOR0006. The sequence goes on from JBOFSL010000107.1 coordinate 8,421, forward strand.
ATTTTATATAAAACAATACATTCGGACATATGCCTATTTTCTCGGGTTAAATGCTCGAACGTTGATTGCTGATATTGATGAAGGCGATTACGAAGAAAAAGGCGAGATTCATGTTTCGCAATTATTATTTGAACAAAAACGTCGTGCAACAGAACGGACACAACGCCAATTTAAAACAATGGATGTATTACAAAAATTTTTCCTTGTTTTTTTAGCGTTTATCATTTTAGTTACTGTCTGGTTTATGAGTGTGAATTTTATGCCGAAACGTGAATTCCAGCGCCAAGGAGAGTTAGGGACAATTACAACAATGCGATAAAATGGCAAAAAAACTTGTCAATTTGAAAAGAAAATGCTACAATTTAATTGTCAAAACGACACAAAAACGAAATTTTATGATATTTTCAGACACAAAAATATGATTTGTGAGAATATATAGAGTAAGGCAGTCTTACTTGCTGAAATCACAAAAACGGAGGAATTTAATTATGAGTAACGATCGTAAACAAGCGCTTGATGCAGCGATGAAACAAATTGAAAAACAATTCGGAAAAGGTGCAATAATGAAACTTGGAGATCACGCTCACCAAAAAGTTGAAGTTGTCTCATCAGGTTCAATTATGTTGGATGTTGCCCTTGGTATAGGGGGATTCCCAAAGGGTCGAATTATTGAAGTCTATGGACCAGAAAGTTCAGGAAAAACAACAGTTGCATTACACGCAATTGCTGAAGTTCAAAAAGCTGGTGGTGTTGCAGCATTCATCGATGCTGAGCATGCACTTGATCCAGTATATGCTGCAAATTTAGGTGTAGATATTAACGAGTTAATCTTGTCACAACCAGATACGGGTGAACAAGGACTAGAAATTACGGAAGCATTAGTTCGTAGTGGTGCTGTTGATATTGTTGTTATTGATTCAGTTGCCGCTTTAGTACCACGTGCTGAAATTGAAGGTGATATGGGGGATGCACACGTTGGTTTACAGGCACGCTTAATGTCACAAGCATTACGTAAATTAGCTGGTGTGATCAGTAAATCAAACACAATTGCCTTATTCATTAACCAATTACGTGAAAAAGTTGGAGTTATGTATGGAAATCCAGAAACAACACCAGGTGGACGTGCATTGAAATTTTATTCAACAGTTCGTTTAGAAGTACGTAAAGGTGAAGCTTTAAAAGATGGTTCAGATATTATCGGTTCAAAAGCAAAAGTAAAAGTGGTCAAAAATAAAGTTGCACCACCGTTTAAAATTGCGGAAATTGATATTATGTATGGGCAAGGAGTTTCAAAAATCGGAGAAATTGTTGACTTAGGTGTTGAACTAGGACTCGTTGAAAAAGCGGGATCATGGTATTCATATGAAGGTGAACGAATTGGCCAAGGACGTGAAAATGCCAAAAATTATTTTGCAAGTGACCAAGCAAAAGCTGATCGCTTAGAACATAATATTCGCGTTGGATGCGGACTACTTGAAGACGAAGAAATGATGGCTGAGCCAAAAGTGTAACCATCAATAAAATAAAAAAGTAAGTCAATTAAGGCTTGCTTTTTTATTTTTAAAAAAATAACAGACAGTTTTCAGCTAAAATTAGGATGAGATTTGAAAAAACACCTTAAAGATTAGAAAATCTCTTATAATAACGAGCCGTTTAGTTGACTTTTAAAGAGACTAATAATAGAATTAATTGAGACAACTTTTTATCGATTAAATGAAGAAGCAACGAAAGTTGTAAATATCATTTTTTGCTTTGTAAAAAGCATATATAAAAGTTTAATAATTAAATGGAGGATCAAGATATGAGTGCAGATTTATTAATCCCAATCTCCATTTTGTTTATTGCTCTAGGAGTAGCAGTTGTTGCTTATTTTTTCGGAATTCAACTCGGAACAAAACGCAAAGAAGCTGAGTTCGAACGAATTGGTCAAACAGCTCGTTCAATTGTAGAAGATGCAAAAAAAGAAGCAAGTGCAACAAAAAAAGAATTGTTATTGGAAGCGAAACAAGAAACACAACGTTTGAAATTGGAAGCTGATCAGGTAGTCAAAGATCGCCGTGAAGAAGCGTTAGAACATGAAAAACGCATGAGATTACGTGAAGAAGGAATCGAACGTCGTGCGAGAGCATTAGACGGACGTGAACAAAACCTTGACGAACGTGATAGTAACTTAGTCAACAAACAACAACAAATCCAAGAGTTAGAAAACAAAGTGGGAGCGATGTACCAAGTACAGGAAACTCGCTTAGAAGAAATTGGTGGGTATACAAAACAACAAGCTAAGGCTGAAATCTTTAAACATGTTGAAGATGAAACAGCACATGAGATGGTTGCGTATATTCGCGAACGTGAATCTGAAGCTAAACAAACAGCTGATCGCAATGCGAAAAATTTAATTTCAACAGCAATCCAACGATATGCTGCTGAAGTTGTAAGTGAGCGTACAGTATCGGTTGTCAATTTACCAAATGATGAGATGAAAGGACGAATTATCGGACGTGAAGGCCGTAATATTCGTACCCTTGAAACGTTAACAGGTGTCGATTTAATTATTGATGATACACCAGAAGCAGTCGTTTTATCATGTTTTGATCCAGTACGTCGGGAAATTGCGAAACGTACATTGGTGACACTTGTAGAAGATGGACGAATTCATCCAGGGCGCATTGAGGAAATTGTTGAAAAATCACGTCGTGATGTCAATGAATTTATTCGCGAACAAGGAGAACATGCAGTCTTTGAAACAGTTATTGGTACAGTACATCCTGATTTAATCAAAATTTTAGGGAAATTGCATTTCCGTACAAGTTATGGTCAAAATGTCTTACAACATTCGATCGAAGTTGCCTTTATTGCTGGCTTATTAGCTGGTGAATTAGGTGAAGATGTGACAATGGCACGTCGTGCGGGGCTCTTCCATGATATTGGAAAAGCGATTGATCACGAACTCGAAGGTAGTCATGTTGAAATTGGGATGGAACTAGCAAAACGCTACGGAGAACCTGAATTTGTTATTAATGCAATTGGTGCGCATCATGGTGATGTTGAACCAAATTCGGTTATTTCTGTGCTTGTCACGGCAGCTGATGCATTAAGTGCAAGTCGTCCAGGTGCACGTCGTGAATCGTTAGAAAACTATGTCAAACGTTTAGAAAACTTAGAAGGTATTGCGAATTCATTCCCAGGAGTTGAAAAATCATTTGCCATTCAAGCTGGCCGTGAAATTCGGATTGTTGTGCAACCAAATGCCGTTGATGATACATCAGCGTATAAAATTGCTCGTAATGTGAAAGAACGTATTGAAAACGAACTTGAATATCCAGGAACAATTAAAGTAACAGTTGTTCGCGAAATGCGAGCAGTTGAAGTTGCAAAATAATCAATGAAAGGCTATCGACGTATTAAACGTCGGTAGCCTTTTTTTTTCGAAAATTCGCTAAATTCTAAAAGTAAGCTATTAGGAAAAAAGGCGTAAGTATGGTAAAATAATGACGAGTTATTTCGAAAAAATTAAAGAGAAAAGAGTGATGAAACAATGCGAATTTTGTTCATTGGTGACATCTATGCTGCACCAGGCCGTGAAATGGTCGAGTTACATCTACATAAATTAAAACAAGAATATCGTCCACAAGTCGTGATTGCTAATGGTGAAAATAGTGCTCATGGAAAAGGAATTACCGATAAAATTTATCGCCGGTACCTTGAATTGGGTGTGAACGTAATTACAATGGGAAACCATACATTTGATAATCGCGAAATTTATAGTTTTATTGATGATGCAAAATACATGGTTCGTCCAGCAAATATGTATAAAAATGCGCCTGGAAAAGATTACGTTATTTATCGTTGCAATCAAATAAAGGTTGCAGTCGTGAATTTACAAGGAAAAACATTTATGCAAACTTTTTCATGCCCATTTGCGAAAATTGATGAATTATTACCAGAAATTCAAAAAGAAGCAGACATTATTTTTGTTGATTTCCATGCTGAAACAACGAGTGAAAAAATTGCAATGTCATGGTATCTTGATGGTCGAGTTGCGGCTGTTATCGGAACACATACGCATGTACAAACAAATGATGGTCGAATTTTGCCAAAAGGAACAGCTCATTTAAGTGATGTTGGGATGACGGGTCCACGTGATGGAATTATTGGCGTGACACGGGAAACAATTTTAGAACGCTTTACAACTGGAATGTCAGATCGGTTTACAGTGGCAACTGGTGCACGGCAACTTTCATATGCCGTTATCGATATTGATGATAAAACTGCAAAAGCGACAAAAATTAAATGGGATATGATTACTGAAGAAACAAGTTTTTAAAGGTTAGTATGAAAGAGTAGGAAAT
>JBOFSL010000108.1:0-1143 GCA_051651525.1 Culicoidibacterales bacterium
CTACCAAATTAAATCCTATTTTTTAAGTTATATTTTGACTAGGTTTCTAGAAGTGCCCTAATGAATCAAATAATGCTTTAAATTGCCACCAGTGCAACTCAACTGCTTGCAAATCAATCTGATACTGGCTCATAAAAGCAGCATAAATGAGATTTGCATCATAATTAAAACAAAAAGCAGGCAATTCCTTTGCCTGCTTACTTATTTGCTCTACTTCAATTAGTGCTTCTTGTTCTGGATTCAGTTTCTTCCAAAGTGGAATCTCTTTTGCCTTTTCTGCTTGACCGCAACGATAAAATTGAATGATTGCTTGGATTGCTCCTTCAACTGTGTATTCATGCTCCCATTTTGCTAATGTTACTTCAAAAGCACGACTAATCTTTTGTTCATCAGTCAATGTGACATCTTGCATAAGAATCGCAAATTGAATAAATGCCCGAAAATCAGTATGCAATTGATATGAAACCCCATCAAATTCGCTTGTATGCGGTAAATAATCAACTAAGATATTCATTAGTCATTTACTCGTTTTGCACCCATACGACGTTGTTGACGATTAACAGTATGCTGTTTTTGCTTATCTGTATATTTTTTTGTTTCTTCTTCCATTACTTTGCGCTGTTCATCAACTTCGCTAACCAATTGTTCAAAGGCTTTCAAACAAACCTTTAAATTTGTTTTTTCACCAAATACATCAAATGCTGTGCCTACACCAAAAATATCATCAAACACATCAAACACCAGTGTGCATTGTGTGCGAATTACGTCAGATAATGTTTTGTTTTGGATCTTTGATTCAGTGCTTTGCTTAATCGCTTCTAATCCAGACTCAAAAGCTTCTGCTGCATCCAAATCAAAAATATCAAATTCAAGTTCTACTCCATTAATCATTAACATCTGTTACACCTCTATTTCTCTGAAACTGTTTTAAGTACGGTTGGTGATACTTCACCTGCTGTAAATGTTTTTGTTGTTGTATCGAACGAACCAACAATCATATCACCACACCCAAGGAAGTTTCCGGTAATAGCCATCTCACCATCATTATTGTCAAAGTTAGCAACTTCGACTGCTATTTTAATTTGTCGTGCAGCATATTTCCCAGTACCTGCTTGTTTATCTAAATCAACAATCACGTATGTT
>JBOFSL010000109.1:0-2470 GCA_051651525.1 Culicoidibacterales bacterium
CAAGTACGTTACAAAAACATTGACACTTCAAGCGTTGGTACAACAATCGATAGCTTTAAATCAACGTATGGCAATGAATATTTAACAACTGCCGAACAAATTATTGGTTATCCAATTACAAATGAACAAGATATTCGCGATTATTTAACATTAAGTCTCTACACAGAAGAGTTATTTAAAGAATTTATTCCAGTAACTGATGAACAAATTCAAACAGCCTTTACTGAAAAATATGCTGAAGAAGTTGGCGCTCACCATATCTTAATCGAAGACGAAGCACAAGCACAAAAAGTGCTTGATGCCATCAAATCTGGAACATACACAGTTGAAGAAGTCGTTACTGATCAAACAATCGTTGGCGAAGACATCATAATTAAAGAAGCCAGTGATCTTTCATACTTTAAAAAAGGTCAAATGGTCGCTGAATTTGAAACAGCAGCCTTCGCTCTTGAAAAAGATGCAACGTCAACTGAACTTGTGAAAACTGAATTTGGTTACCACATCATCAATGTCTATGATCAAAAAACAAATGAATTAACTGATGAGTTAAAAGAAACAATTGCAAGTGATTTACGCTCTGCCGAAAAAACACGTGCAAACTACCAAACATTTATGACAGACATCCGCGAAGAAGCCGGTGTAGAAATCACAAATGAAGCCGTAAAAACAGCTTATGATGAATTAATGACATCATTAACAACACCAGCAGAATAAAAAAGCACGTGCTAACACCGGTGTTTCACACAAGCATTCAATGAAACATCTTCTTGTTCACCAAGCCCGTCATGGTTGCTTGGGCACCAGAAGCAGAAGGTGGAATCATGCAGAAAAACCAAATGATTGTCTCATTACGATTGAAAAATAAGGATTCAAAGACCAATCGGCGTGGCTAAAAACAAGCAAAATCCAAGCAGGTTTAACATAAACCTATGGAAGTTTTCGATTTTTTAAACACTATTCAAATACTAGATAAGTTATAGATATCAAAATAAAAAGCGTGATTCATCGTAGAATCACGCTTTTTGCTTATTTATTGACATCATTGAAAATTAAGTATTCACTTGTATTTGTCGAAATCGTATACGCAATGACGCCATCTGGTGTGCTGACAATAATTTCATCGTCAGTGATTTGGATAACTTTGTTAATATGTGGCACTCCTTCTGGTGAAATTTGCATCATTGGATACGTTTGCGCCGCAATAAAATTATCCGGTTCAACCGTTAGTTGTGAAATCGCCGTACTATTATCATGCATCACATACAGGCCACTTGTCAGGCTTGGAACAATTTTGTACTCATTAAAGGGTCCGACAACATCTTGATATGTTCCCGTTGGCAAATGATAAAAGCGCGTATAGCGTTGTTCATTACGCTCATACGTCAGCGTATTATAACCACCATTGACTTCGAATACTAGCCACTCTGGATTTTGTGGATCTTGGACTAAAATTGCGCTGACAGCTTGATCGGCTGCCACATCAGGAAATGGTGAAAATTGTTGCCACGTTCCATCTGCCTGTAAGTGAAAGAGTTGGTTAGTCTCCGTTTCGGTTGCTCCATAGCCATAGACTTGGTCGCCAAACAAAGAGGCACTAAAGAAATGGCCATTGCTATCAACACCTTCCGGATAGTGATTTGCGAGCTTTTCACATGTGAGCTGTTGATCACACGTCAAAATTTCTTGACTTTGGTACACAAGTAGTTGATCATTACTTGTTAAACCAAGGAAACCGTCATATGTTTGTTGTCCTACTTGGACAAGCTCTCCTTGTTGATTGAGGCCGAGCGTCGTCAAAATACCATCGAAGGGGTCAGCATAGTAAAAGAAATCTGTCCCATATCCAAAAGTTCCGATATTAAAATCAACTGTTTCTGGTAGTAACGCACCAATTTCATATTGTGTCTGTGTCTGTTTATCAACAAAGACTGAGGTCCGCTCTTCACTATAGGTCACATAGGTAAAGGGTAATAAATCTGTGATTCGCTCAGCTTTCGCCCCACCGTTTTCTTGAATATTTTGGGTTGGTTCCCCATAGGCTTCCGCCGTTGCTTGGCAACCAGTGAGAACAAGTAACAAAGCTGGTAATAGTGTTAGTAGTAATTTTTTCATCATCTTATTCCATCGCTTTCATCAATAATGCTGGTGGTTGTTTTAACGTTTGCCAAATTGGAACTGCCGTTCCGAGTAAGGAAATTCCACTAATAAAGACTACGTTAAAGCCAAACACAAGGCTGCTAATTATCAGCGTCGAGACACCTTCGTATGGGAAAAAGATCTCGACAATTACACTATTCATCATAATTTGAATGGGTGTCACAAGCACCAACACAATCACTGCTTGTAAAAACACTTCGCCAAATGCGGTCGCAAATAACACTGATTTACGCACGCCCATTGATTGGAGTAAGCCAAATTCGTGTTTTTGATAGTACAAAAATTGCATAATGGCATTGGTAATTGTTAAAGC
>JBOFSL010000110.1:0-3649 GCA_051651525.1 Culicoidibacterales bacterium
TCAAGTTTTTACAAGTATCTATAGGTTAAAATAAAATTTTGTATTGATCTTTCCCATTTTTCTTAGCTTGGTACATAACTGCATCTGCTGCTTCGTACAATTCTTGAAAATTTGATTCTTGATTTGGCTTAATCACAACAATTCCAACACTTCCAGAAATTTTGTGATCAGTTTGCGATAAATAATATGCACGAAACATTTCGCAAATTTTTTGAGCTTTTCGCTCAACAATTTCCGTATTATTTATATCTTTTAAAAAGATAAGAAATTCATCCCCGCCTATTCGACCAGCAATATCAGTATCACGACAAATTCCTTGTAAATTTTTCGCAACTTCCTGAATAACTTTATCTCCTACAAAGTGTCCAAATTGATCATTAATTTTTTTAAAATTATCAATATCAATAATAAAGAGTGCGTGATATTTATCATTACTTTGTTTCAAAATTTGTTGTATTTTTTGCTCTGTTGCTAACTTATTATATAATTGCGTTAGAGAATCGCGTTGAGCATACTCATGCAGTTTCGCAGTATATTCTCGTTGAGCGTGAACATTTACTAACTTACCTATTGCTCTCATTGGTTGGCCATCACTATTAAAAATAGTTGTTAAATAAATATCATATGCTTGGAGTGATAACCCGTCTAATTGAAATAAGACTGTCAACCCTATTTGTGATTGTCCCTGCTTCACTTGTGTGAATAGTTGAAGCCACTCTAACTCAGCACCTTGCACAAAAAAGTTCTGTTCCACTAATAATTCTGGTGTATACTTCACTTCCTGTTTTAGCCCTAATATATGTATTGTTTGATTTGAAAAAAGTAATTCGTTTTTTGAAACTAAATATTCAAAAATCATATTATCAGACTGTTCCAGTGCAATTCGGTATTTTGCTTCGCTCATTCGTGCAATATCAAGTTGGTTTTCAATTTCCCGTTTGTTTATATAGTTTTGGTAAATAATATATATACTAAATAACGTTACTACCACGATAATACTTAAAACAATCCCAATCATCTGTGTTGTAATAAAATCACTACTCACTTCAAATGCTGCCGTCGGCACAATACCTAAAATAATCCAATCATTAAATCCCATTTCTTGATAATATGCCAATTGCTGACCATTAGCCTCGTATTTTAATATTCCCGATCCTTTTCTCAGTAATTCTTTATACGCTTCATAGTCCAGATTTGAGCCACTCACTTCAATATTATTCTCGCTTATCAGCGTAAATAAATTTGTTTGATTTGGAACAGTATCCGTATTAATACTTGCAATTATATTCCCTTCTTTATCGAGAATATACGCATAATTTTGCCCTGAAAATGAAGGTGTTGTTAATTCAAATGCTAGTGCCTGTAACGATGTAATTCCAAAGACGATACCGTTTGTTTCTCCATCAATTATAAGCGGTACTGCACGTACAATCCCTTGATTTCCGGCTTCATCCAACGTAAGTGGTTGTGTCACAAGTGATTCTCCCGCCATAACAGCTTTGAAATATGGACGATCACTAATATTGAAATTTGTCATCTTATCAAAATACACATTTCCCGTTTTATCAACTATCCCTAATGCTTCAAATCCTGAAGTTTCTACTAACTTACGTAATTCACTTGCTGATTGTTCATATGTTGTAAATTGTGTAGCAAGTTGAGTCGATAAGACATTTAACGTTTCAATTTCTCCTGCTAGTTTTGTACGAAACACAAGTTTCTGTGTTTCAGTTGATTCAATAATTAAATTCGTAATTTGCTCTTCAAAAAGCGCTTCAATTGTATGATTAAATTGGTACATACTAGCAAAAATCGCACCTGAAATCATGACAATTGCAATCAGTTGAATATATTTTCTTTTAATAGATTTAAACATCCTTATCACACCACCTTTTCATAATGAATTTTCAATCAACACGTAGGCATCAGCCTCTGATAACGGTTTTGAAAAATAATACCCTTGGATATAATCAGTGTTCACATGTTCAAGAAATTGAAGCTCTTCAATTGTTTCGACACCTTCAGCAACAACGTGTAGCTGTAATGCGTGAGCTGCATCGACTATTAAGTGGATAAGTGTCCTATATTCTTGTTTTTTTAGCAATTGCACAATAAAACTCCGATCAATTTTAACTACTGAAAGTGGGAGGCTTGCAAGGTAATTCAATGATGAATAACCTGTTCCAAAGTCATCAAGTGCAATCTTAAAACCTTGGGCTTTCAATATAGCAATTTTCGCGATATTTGCATCAAAATCTTCTAATAGCACTGTTTCTGTAATCTCAAATTCAATCATCGAAGTATCTAAACAATAATTCTGAAAAATTTCCTGAATGAGTTCAACAAAATCAGGAGACATGATTTGGTATGCAGAACAATTAATTGCGACTGTTAGAGGCTCGATTCGATTTTTATTTATATTTTCTGCAAAAGAAAATGCTTTATGGAAAATATAAATACCAAGTTTATGAATTAATGACGTTTTTTCAATTTTGCGAATAATTTCTTCAGTATTAAATTGTAAAAACTTATTATTCGGCCAACGAAAAAGCGCTTCAAAACCGACAAGTTTACGCTGACAAGTAAATTGTGGTTGGTAAAATAATTCTATTTCATTATGGTGTAACGCTTGTTCAAAATCCATAATCAGTTGCTCGTTAATACGTATTTGTTCAACGAGATGATCATCATACTCTACAATTGTTTGCAAATCAGAATCCTTCGCAATTTTTAAAGCATACTCACTATGATGAATAATATTTTCGAAAATTGGAATATTACATTCTGCTGTAGAAAATCCAATTTTTATATCTAGCGTATAATATGCATCAAATACTTCAATTGGTTTACTCAGGCAATTGAAAATGTCTTGAGCATACTGACTCATCATTGCTGCTGTTGGCTTCTTTTCAAATATCATAAAAATTGAAAATTCATCACTATCCCGACTCAATAGTGCTGAAAAATTTTGTTGCTTCAAACGTCTTGCACAGGCAATTAATATCTTATTTCCAAATTCATACCCAAAATGTGCATTAAACTTTTTAAAATTAATTATATCTGCAATAAATAAACAACTATAGTTTTCAGATTCTTGGGCCAATTTAACTGATTCATATAATCGTCGTCTGTTCGCTAATTGAGTTAAGCTATCACAAAACGCAAGTTCTTTCATTCGCTGTTCTTGATAAAAAACTTCCGTAACATCCCTTACTAATACTAAAATTCGTGCAACTTGATTTTGAAAATCTAAAATTGGTGTTTTCGTACATTCAATTCTACGCTTTTGATCATCTGTCAAAATTTCTGTTTCATAGACTATAGGATTACCAGTTTCAATGAGTACTTGATCTTGTTCACGCGTAAAGTCGAGTGCTTTGTTAAAGTAATCAAAAGAGCTACTATACACATTTTCACCTATAATAATTGGCCGATCACAAAAAAATCGATACATATCATTGAAACAGATAAGCGTCCCCTCTAAATCATGAATACTCGCTCCCATTGGTAGACTTTCAAGTGTTGTTTGTAATTCGTTTTCAAGATCTTTAAAATTACTGATATTTTTAGCGAATCCAAAAATACCGATAAGTTCTCCACTTTCTCTAAAAATTGGCGTTTTATTTATTTCTAAAAAAGTTGAGTGCTT
>JBOFSL010000111.1:0-1473 GCA_051651525.1 Culicoidibacterales bacterium
TATGGAGCGTTCATCTATTTCAATGAACTATTCGCAAAATTATATAATCATGAAATACATATTGGACAGTATATTTTTGAAGAACTAGATACACTTACTCAAAAAGAAAGAAATTTCATTTATGAAAAAGATCAGATTATTATCCAAACTGGGAAACCGATTATTTATCAAAGCACCGTTCAAATCCAAGGTGAAAAACGGATTATTGAATTTACAAAATCACCAATTTTCGATTTAGATGGTGAGGTAATCCAAATTTTGCTCCTGTTACGCGATGTCACAGAATCAGTTGAGCAAGAAGCACGGGTTCATCGGCTTGCCTTTCAAGATCCGATTACAAATTTGGCTAATCGCAGTGGTCTCTTTGAAATGCTAGGTCAAAAATCTGTGGAAAAAGCTGATGACCAAGCATATGGAGCGCTATTTTTAATTGATATTTTAAATTTTAAGCGCTACAACGAACATTTTGGACATGATTTTGGGAACCTCTTATTAAAAGAATATGCATCTCGTTTAACACAGTTGAAACCTACTGATTTTATAAGTCGAGATAGTGATGAATTTACAATTTTCACAACTTTTGATACAGAACCTTCAAGCGAACAACTTCAGCAATATGCCACAGAACTCCTTACTGAATTAAATCGGCCACTAGTTTTGGGGAATTCAAGTTATGATGTTGATTTACGAATGAGTTTTGATTTTAGGCCACTTACTGAAGACTTCGTTCAGACTGTCAGTCATTGTGAGCTCGCTTTAACAATTGCCAAAGAATCAACTGATCAAAAAATTACCGCGTACAATCCTGATTTAATTAAGAAAAAGCAGGACCATGAACAATTTTTATTGAAATTTGAATTTGCTTTGTTGAATGAGGAAATTGAGTTATTTTACCAACCACAATATACGTGCCAAAATAAATTAATTGGTTTTGAAGGATTATTCCGTTGGCCAAACAATAACTTCCCACAATATAATGTCGGTCAAATCATTGGTTTTATTGAAAAGACACCAATGATTCACCAGTTAGGTGCATATGTACTCGAAAAAGCAATGAAATTTGCGTATGAGATTAATCAAAATCGGACTGAATTGCTGACGGTTGGCGTCAATCTTTCGGCTTATCAAATTATGTCTCCGAATTTTGTAGAAATTATTGAAACATTTATCGAAAAATATCAAATCAAACCAGGAATGCTTGATTTAGAAATTACAGAAACAAGTTTAATGGAAGATTTTGAGACAAACATTGTAAAGTTTAAACATTTGAAATCACTAGGATTTAAAATTTCCCTCGATGACTTTGGAACGGGGTACTCCTCGTTAAACTATTTAGCAAATTTACCACTATCAACGGTTAAAATTGATCAAAGCTTTATTCGTCAGCTTTCGCAGCAAACTCGCTACCAAACACTCGTACGGTTGATTATTGATGCTGCGCATTCACTCGATTTAGAAGTCATTGCTGAAGGT
>JBOFSL010000112.1:0-2591 GCA_051651525.1 Culicoidibacterales bacterium
GTGTTGTTAAAGCCGTCGCAAATTCGGCAGCTGTTTCAGCCCCAAATGATTGACGCATATCAATATACCCATACCCGAGTGTTTTATCAATATCAATATTCGCTTTTGCACTTTCTTGAGCAATACTTGCACGTGTTAACTCAACATCTAATACTTCACCATTTCGCCAAATCGTTAATGTGACAGTCGTATCAGCCGGCCCTTTTATTTGGCTAATGACTTCATCTAACGTTTGATTGTCAACTACCCTACCATCTACTGCTTGAATTTGATCATTGGGTTGTAAATTCGCTTGTTGGGCTGGTGAATTTGGTAAAACATCACTAATGATTACTTTGTCATCAAATCCCTGAATCATCGCCCCAATCCCCTCAAATGACGACTCCAGTCGCCCACGAAAATCAGCTGTTTCTTCTGGCGTTAAATAACTTGAATGTTTATCATCAAGAGCTTGAACTGCTCCTGAAATTGCTCCGGCTTGTAGCTGCTCTTGGTTCATCTCACCAAAGTAGTTTTCACTAATAATTTGGTTGGCTTGTTTCAACTCAGCACTATTCAGTGTTTCGCCAAATAAGTTAATATTCATTATTGTTAAACCAATTACACCGGTTAAGCACGTGCTAACTATCGTTACACCAATTAACATTACAATCATTTGTTTTCTTGTATATTTCTTTTCCATCTCGCTCTCACTCCTGTGCTTATTTAAGAAAAAAAGCCAATCAATGATTGGCTTTTTTCTATTAGAAATACAATCCCGGATTGACGTTTACGCCATTAATCCAAAGTTCAAAGTGTAAATGTGGCGCGGTTACAAACCCAGTTGCACCCATTGTTCCAACCATTTGTCCTCCGCTCACCGTTTGTCCTGGTGAAACATTGATTGAATTCAAGTGATAATACTGTGTTGTTGCCCCATCATGACTGATTGTGACATAATTTCCACGCGAACCATCGCTTCCTGCAGCTGTTACTACACCTGATGTCGCAGCAACAACTGGTGCACCAACATATGCACCATAATCAGCTCCAGTATGACAACGACCGAAATAGTCATCACCACATACACCCCAAGGGAACATTGGGAATCCGCCTGGTAATGGATTTGTATAGGCTCCCGAAGGAACCTCAACAATTTGTCCACTTTCTGAAGGGACAGTTTGTTCTTGAGCTACCAGTTTTTCGGCTTCAGCTTCAAGTTTAGCAACTAATTCTGCTTCTAATTGTTGAAGTTCATCAAGTTTTCCTTGTGCTGTTTCGTAAAGGGCAGCAATTGTGCCTTTCGCTTCTTCACTCACTACACGATTAATTTCAATTTGATCAAGTTTAGTTTGCATTTGATTGAGCATTTGTTGATCATATGATGTTAAGTCTGTTAACGTCATCGCTCGTTGGATAAAATCACTAATTGATTCTGAATTCACGAGAAAATCAAGTAAAACATTCCCTTTATTCATGACTTGCATGTGTACCATTCGTGTTGAAACTTTTTCACGTAATTCAAGTGCTTCATTTTCAAGCTGTTCACTTTGTACTTGTAACTGGGCAATATTTTCTTGAATTTCATCACGTGTTTGTGCAACACTGCGTAAATACCCATTCACTAAATCCATTTTTTCTTCTATTGCAGTTTGAGTATTTCCATTAATTGCTGATAGTTGTGTATCAAGTTCTTCGGCTTGCGTTTCTAACGCTGTTACAATTGCTTGACATCCTGCTTGTGAATTACATGCAGCATCTACAGCTAGTTGGCTTGTTGGAATTGCAGTATATACGAATATAGCTACAATCACCCCCATTACGAGCCTTTTTGCTTTCGACATTGTTTTCACCCTTTACTTTCTTTGTTTATTTTTTTAAGAATCGTGTCATTGAGAAGAGACTTCCAACAATTCCGACAAAAGCACCCATTCCAAGAATAAGCAAACTAATTTGCGTTAAAATTGTTGATGGTTCTGCTAAACGAAGTAACGACATTTGTCCAGCTGTTGTTAAGTAGCCGTATAATTCGGTATATCCGACTGTCGTTAAGATAATTGGAATAATTGATCCTAAAATACCAATCATTAAACCTTCTAAAATAAATGGCCAACGAATAAAGAAATTCGATGCACCAACTAAGCGCATAATTTCAATTTCTGTGCGGCGTGCCATAATTGCCATCCGAATCGTATTCGAAATTAAGACAATCGCGACAATCATAACTGCAACAACAACAATTGCGCCGAATTGTTGAACAGTGTCAAATATTTTCAAAATATTTTCAGCTGTTTCTTGACCATACTGGATTTTATCTAATTCAGTATATTCTTGTAATGCGACTACAGTCTTTTCAGCTAAACGCGCGTCAGTTAACGTAAATGTTAACGTTGCTTTTAACGGATTATCCTCGCGGTATGACTCAAAAATCTTACCATCTTCCCCGTATGATAAAATTAAATCATCTAACTCTTGGTCCGCTGTTTTATATTGAATTTCTGCAATATTTGCGACTTTACGCGTATTCGCAATCAAAGCATCAATTGCTTCCGCACTCGTGTCTTTTTGAATTGTTGCATAAATTTTAATATCTTTTTCTAAACTACTTGTGA
>JBOFSL010000113.1:0-2155 GCA_051651525.1 Culicoidibacterales bacterium
CATGATTTTATTCGCGATTTCGTTGCGGATGGCTATGAAATTATTTATATTGGGAAAAAAAATCATCCTGAACCGGAAGGCGCAATCGGTGTTGCCCCTGGACTTGTTCATCTCATTGAAACAGCTGCTGATCTTGATAGCCTTACCATTACAACTGATAAGATTATGATTACCAATCAAACAACGATGAGTTTATGGGATGTGAGTAAGCTTGCAACTGTCATTCAAGAAAAATTCTCAACGGCAAAATTTCATCGTGAAATTTGTACAGCAACTCAAGTCCGTCAAGAAGCGGTTGCCGCACAAGCAAAAGCTGCTGACTTAGTCATTGTTGTTGGTGATCCAAAAAGTAATAACACCAATCGCTTAGCACAAGTTGCGATTGAATTAGCGGATACACCTGCCTATCGTATTGCGAATATTAGTGAGTTAGATATTCATTTATTACTCGATCCGAAAATCCAGACTGTTGCTGTCACTTCTGGTGCCTCAACACCAACGCTCATTACGAAACAAGTTGTTACTTACCTCGAACAATTTGATCCAACTGATGAGACAACTTGGCCATTTAGCCAAGATTTAGATTTAGAAAAACTTTTACCTAAAGTAAGAAAAAAACAAACAGTATAATAAAAAGGCGATTTCAAATGAATGAAATCGCCTTTTTATTAGTTTCGCTTTTTTTAGTCTTCAAAGAGGACAACTTCATCACGGTAGAAGTAACGTGTCGCGTAGTAAACGGGAATTCCTAAACTCACGATAAATACGGCAAATAATGAAACACCAGGATTCGTAATGAGTGATGATACTAAGAAGTATACTCCCCCAACAATCGCAACGATTGGTAGGAACGGGTATAATGGCACTTTGTATGGTCGCACTAAATCTGGTTGTCGTTTACGTAATAAAATGACAGCGATAAATGATAACACATAGAAAATCCAACTTCCGAAGACACCAACGTCTGCTAGCAAACCGTACTGTCCTGTTAATGCCCATAAAATTGCTAAGACACTCATCCAAACAAGTCCACCAATTGGTGTTTTTGATTTTGATGATAATGTTTGTAACGCACGACTAAATGGTAAACGGTATTCCATTCCTAATTGGTATGCAACACGACTTCCAGCCATCATTACGCCATTTAAGGCACCTAAAATAGAAACAAGAACCCCGATACTAGCAACAATTCCACCCCATTCGCCGAAGTACACACCAAGTGTATCTGACGCAATTGTTTTCGAGTTTAGTACTGTTTCCATATCGAACGTTGTTAAGTACGCAATATTTACTAACGTGTAAATAATCGTAATTGCTAACAATCCAAAGATAATTGCTCGTGGTAAATCACGACCAGGATTTTTCATTTCTCCCGCAATTGCTCCAACGTCAAACCAACCAGCATATGCAAAGAATGCTTTTCCAATGGCAGCACCTAAGGTTACCCCAATAATTGCAAACGAAGTATTTTCAGGAATTGATAATGTTAAGTTGCTGAAACCAACAGCTGCTGCATTACTATTTCCAAAAAACAGACCCATAATAATAATCAATGCAATCGGTACTAGTTTCCCAATTGTTGTAACAACTTGAATTCTTGAACCGAATTTCGCATTGATCATGTTCACTAACATAATCGAAACAATCAATACGACTGAAACGCACAGTTGCGATGACATCCCAAAAATTGTTTCTGGTAAACCGAAAAACGGTACAAATGTTTCAGCAAAAATAATTGAAAATACACCGATAACTGAAGGGAAGAATGTGACACTTAACATCCATCCACATGTCCCACTCACTAAATCACCAAAAGTGATTCGTAAGTATTCAACAATTCCTCCAGTTTTTGGAATTGCTGCTGCTAGTTCAGAAACTGTCATTCCGGCAGCAACCGTAATTAAACCACCTAAAAACCATGCTAAAATTGATAAAATTGGTGATTGCGTAATCGCTAATGTCCCTTGGGCCTGGAAGAAAATTCCTGAACCAATTACCATTCCGACTACCATCGAAACCGCAGTCCAAACACCAAATTGTTTTTGTAATCCACTCATATTTTTTCCTCCTTAAAGTCAGATCTTTTGAGCAATAAAAAAATCAGAAACAGTTCGAGCGCCGAAGTGTTTCTGATTTCCCCCTTGGTATATTGGAG
>JBOFSL010000114.1:0-2007 GCA_051651525.1 Culicoidibacterales bacterium
AAACAACGAAAATTTATCAAATGTGGGTGTTTATTCCAGAAAATCATCTAGCAAATGATGAGTTTCCACAAACAACGAATGTACGTTTAGTGCGTTTTCATGAGCTAGCCGTTGATGTTGTCCCTGAAATGGGTTCAAAAGCAAACGGCTTAGCACAATTTCTCGCCCATGTGAATTTAACTCCTCAAGATTTAATTGTCTTTGGTGATGGCTTAAATGACTTAGAAATGTTTGATTTTGCGGAGGTGAGTGTTGCGATGGGCAATGCCCACCCTGAATTAAAAAAACATGCAACCTATATTACGGATACAGTGCTCGAAGATGGGATTGCGAAAGCAGTTGAAGCGCTCGGATTATTAAAAACCGCCGAGTAAATTGGCGATAAAAGGAAGCGAAAAAACAATGATACAACAAAAAAAATGGCAATTTCCGCAAATGGCCAATGAAGCTGAAGTTGCTGCTTTAATGCAACAACTGAAACTGCCACGAATAATTGTCGAATTATGTTTGGCACGTGGCTTAAATACCCAAGCCAAGATTGAAACCTTCGTCAACATGGATGAATCTTGCTTACATGATCCGTACGCCTTTGCAACGATGAAAAAAGTTGTCGGCAGAATTCACACAGCAATTGAGCAAGCTGAGCCAATTATCATTTGTGGTGATTACGATGTCGATGGCATGAGTGCAACGACAATTGTGTTGCAAACATTGCGCCAACTCGGAGCACAAGCTGATTTTATCATTCCGAATCGTTTTCTCGATGGCTATGGTATCAATGAACGGATTGTTGATGAAGCGCAAGAACGTGGTGCGAAAGTAATTATTACTGTCGATAATGGAATTGCGGCTCTTACTGCGGTGCAATACGCACAATCACTCGGAATTGATGTGATTATTACGGATCACCATGATGCACAAGCCCAGTTACCGGAAGCGTATGCGATTTTACATCCGAAATTAGATGAAACCTATCCATTTGCTGGTTTAAGTGGTGGCGGGGTTGCCTTTAAACTCGCGCAAGCGTTGTTACCAACGATCCCAACTGATTTTTATGCGTATGCGGCATTATCAACCGTTGCAGATATGGTGCCATTGACGGACGAAAACCATTACTTCGTCAAACACGGACTTGAAGTGTTAAAAACTACGCAAAGTCTTGGGTTGAAGCAATTGATTCGGGTTTGTGGTTTATCGCAAGAGTTATTAGATGAGGAAAGCATTGGCTTCTACATGGGCCCGAGAATGAATGCGGCTGGTCGACTCGATGATGCTGCGATTGTTGTCGAATTGTTTATGACTGATGATGAGTATTTAGCCGAAGATATTGCGAATGAATTACAAAGTTTAAACGAACAACGGCAACAACTTGTCACTGACATTACGACCCAAGCGATTGAACAACTTGAGCAACAGGGCGCACAACAGTATGGGTGCATCGTACATGCAAGTACGTATAACCACAAAGGTGTCGCCGGAATTGTCGCGACGAAATTGATGCACCATTTCAATAAACCAGTCATGAGTTTTGTCATTGATGAAGCCACGAATACAGCAACGGGATCAGCACGAGCATTTGGTGAATTACACTTAATGGAATTACTCAGTAGTGTGGCACAAGTGTTAACTCGCTTTGGTGGGCATCAACATGCGGCTGGAATTACCTTACCGGTTGAAAATCTAGAAGAACTGCAACGCTTAATTCAAGTTTACATGGATAGGAATACGATTACTTGTCTAGAAACAATTGAAATTGACGTTGTTTCAACGCTTGAAGACATTAGTATTGAAGCGATTCGTGCGTTAGAATTGTTAGCACCGTTTGGAATGGGCAATCCGAAACCAGTCGTGTGTATTCCACAAATTGATGTGAATGACGCGAAGACGATGGGTGCTGAAAATAAACATTTAAAAATGGTAATCATGCAAGCTGAGCAAAGTTTAGATGTTGTTGGTTTCCAACAAGGTGACTTGCTCGAAGTCGTCCAAAGTGGTGTGAATTTTGAT
>JBOFSL010000115.1:0-1589 GCA_051651525.1 Culicoidibacterales bacterium
CATTTCCTTGAATATTCTCAAACACCACCGGTTTACTTGGATCAGCAAGCTCTTCAAGTTCATCTAACAATTCAAATACACGTTCCGCTGCAGCTAAAGTCGACTGGAAAATATTCGTAATATTCGCAATTTGATTAATTGGTTGCGTCAATTGTCGTGAATATTGGATAAACGCTTGGATGTCTCCAATTTGAATGACTTGTTGAATCGCTAAAATCCCACCAACTAAGGTAATTAATACATAGCCGACATTCCCAACAAAGTTCAAAATCGGCATGAGAATCCCTGAAATAAACTGTGACTTCCAACCTGATTGATACAGTTCATCGTTCGTTTTTTGAAATTTATCGAGTGACTGTTGTTCTTGACCGAAAGCTTTTACAATATTATGGCCCGTATACATTTCTTCGATATGACCGTTTAATTGGCCAAGGGAACGTTGTTGTGCGATGAAAAATTTCTGCGCCCGACTGATAATTGGTCGAATAATCATTAATCCAACTAACATACTCGCCACACTGATTGCCGTTAACAACATGTTAATTGTGAGCATCATAATCACCACACCGACAATCATTATAACTGAAGAAATGAGCTGCGTTAACGTTTGTTGTAACGTTGTACTCACTGTTTCAATATCATTCGTAATCCGGCTCAAAGTTTCCCCGTTCGTATGAGTGTCAAAATAATTTAGTGGTAATTTCGCAATTTTCCCGTTAATTTCTTCACGCATATCATAAACCGTATTTTGGGCAACACGAGCCATGATGTATTGTTGGAAATACGCAAAAAGTGCGCTCAAGATATACAAAATTGTTAACCAAACCAAAATTGTTACTAAGGCATTTAAATCAACACTCGCCCCCGGTACTCCTTGCATAATTGCAAGTGAGCCATTGAAGAGCACTGTCGTCGCATTCCCTAACAGTTTTGGACTTAAAATCGCAAAAATTGTACTCAGCGCTGCTGCCACTAAGACGAAAATCATACCGACTTTTCGTGCGCGGAAATAACCGATTAAACGCCGCCCGGTTCCTTTAAAATCTTTTGCTTTTTCTGTACCAACCGCGATTGCTCCTCGCCCCATTGGACCACCAGGAGTTGTTTGTGGTTGTTTGTTTGCTGCTTTGCTCATGCTAACTCCTCCTGTGATAATTGTGAATACGCAATTTCTTGATAAACTGGACATGTTTTGAGTAAGTCTTGATGTTTCCCTTGGCCAACAATTCGACCTTGATCAAGTACTAAAATTTGATCAGCATCTTTAATCGTCGTGATTCGTTGGGCAACAATAATCATCGTTGCTGCTTGCTCCATCGTTTTTAATGACTGCCGTAATTTTGCATCGGTTTTAAAATCCAAAGCAGAAAAACTATCATCAAATAAATAAATACCAGCTTGACGCACTAAAGCACGGGCGATTGATAACCGTTGTTTTTGCCCGCCTGAAACATTACTTCCACCTTGCGCAATATGACCATCAAAGCCATCTTCCATCTGGTTAATAAAATCAAGCGATTGTGATAATACTGCTGCTTGTTTTATTTCTTCTTGCGTTGCATCAGTTTTTCCATAGCGGATATTCTCAC
>JBOFSL010000116.1:0-2745 GCA_051651525.1 Culicoidibacterales bacterium
TACTCACGATTTTGTTGGCGATATTGTCGTAAATGTGTATACATCGCTTGATTCGTTTGTTGTAACAGCGTGAAAATAAATTTCCCTTCAAGAAAATCCGGCTCATCAATCACTTCAGCTAATAAATATTTTTGATCAATTTGGTCAAATTGTTGCTGCAATTGTTGATAAAATCGATAACTGCGCCAATATTCATATCCGAGCATACTGACTAATGAACCAAGCCAAGCAGTCACAACTAATCCACTGACAAACTGCGAGTGATTCGTTAAATTCAAAATATAAAGTAAAATGACAATGCCAATTCCATGAACCGCTAAAAAAATTTGTCGATCTCGCAAAAAACTCAATATCGTCATGGCAGTAAATACCCCAATCCTCTTCGGGTTTCAATCGGATTCTCACACCCTAAACCTTCAATTTTTTTGCGCAACCGAGTCACATTCACTGATAACGTATTATCATCAATAAATGCACTCGTCGACCACAAATACTCCATCAATGTTTCCCTCGCAACAATTTCGCCTTGGTGCTGAATAAGATATTGGAAAATGGCGAGTTCATTCTTCGTTAACGTCGTTTCTTTCCCTTGATAACTCAAACTTCCTTTCGCTAAGTCCAATTGGAGCTGCTGATATGTTGATACTTGGTTATTTCCTACTTGGTACACCCGTTTTAAAATTGCTTCAATCCGTGCCATTAAAATTTGCGTATTAAATGGTTTCGTAATGAAATCATCTGCCCCTAAATGCATGCTCATTAATTCATCGACATCGCTGACACGACTGGTCACAATAATAACTGGCACACTTGAGCATTTCCGCCATTCGCGACAAATTGTATAGCCATCATGGGTTGGCAAATTCACATCAAGTAAAATTAAATCCGGCTCAAGTTCAACTAATTGACCAATAACATCATGAAAATTTTCAATTATTAAAACTTCATATCCATAATTACGAATAAACTGTTGGAGTTCTTCACGGACTCGTTGATCATCCTCAACAATCACAATTTTCATCGCTATTCCCACCTTTCCTTTCTTCTTTTTTACCACAGACATCACGAAAATACAAGACACCACGGTAAAATGGAAGTATAAAAGAAGCTTAGATTCATAACCTAAACTTTTTTTATACTTCCTAATCGACTATATGCCGTACAGTTTATTTGCTAATTGTTCATACGCTTCGATATCTTCTTCCATCACGGCAATTGCATCTAACCAGAACTGTTCATCTTGGACATCAATGCCCATTGTTTGTGTGACTGTTTCAATTTCAGCTTTTCCAGTTAAGCGCAACATTTGATCATATTGTTCACAGAAATCTGCTGGCGCTTGTAAATATTTTGCATATAAGCCTTTGGCATAAAGTAACCCAAATGTATATGGGAAATTGTAATAGTGGAATCCTGGAATAAAGTAATGTGGTGTCATGACCCAAGCCAAACCTCTACTTTCACTTAAATCAACAGCATTGCCATAAGCTTTAGCTTCACATTCACGATAGAGTTCACAAATTTCTTCACGACTAAGCAAACCTTGTTCTCGACGTTTAATGACTTGATCTTCAAAACAGAAACGTGCGTACACGCCATTATGGATTAACGCATATGTACTTAATTCTTGATTAAGAATCGCAAATCGTGTTCGGTCATTTGCTTTCGTTTTCATTGCCTGGGCAATGAAAACTTCATTTAATGTCGAGGCCGTTTCAGCCAGTGGCATTGGATAACTTGTATTTAAAATCGATTCTTGGTTTAATACATGGCCATGATACGCATGTCCGAGTTCGTGAGCTAACGTTGAAACATCGTTATATGTACCATTATAATTCATCAAAATTCGACTTTCTCCAAAGCCACGAATATTTTGACAGAAGGCACCACCGACTTTATCCGCTTTTGGTAGGAAATCAACCCACGATTGATCAATTGCCTTCGCGATAAATGCACTCATTTCCGGATGCATCTTCTCTAAAGTTTCTATCACAAATTCACTACCGGTTTCTAAATCGAAATCCAACTTCCCTTTTCCAAGTGGGGCATAGAAATCGTATGGTTTCAAGCCATCTAAATGTCCGAGTAACCGGGCTTTAATCGCATAGTAGCGTTGGAAAATTGGTAAAGATTGCTCCATAACACGGAGCATTGTTTCTAATGTCGTCCGTTGTAAATGTGAGTCAAGTAAGATTTGGTCTAATAACGACTCGTAGCCACGCATTTGGGATTCGGTAATTGATTCGCCTTTAATCGCATTTAACGCCATTGCGACACTGTCTGCAATCGTCTCATACGCTTGCGTCGCACTTTGATAAGCTTCGCGGCGAATATCTGGATTTGAATCCATTAAAAACTTACTGACCATTGAAATTGGGAACGTTTGTTCTTCATCTTCAACCGTTAAAGAGAATGTTAAACTTGCAGTTAATTGATCACGTAATTGTGACCATGCCTGGCTTCCAGTTAATTGCATTTTTGCAAGCACGGCTTCTTCATTTGCTGTTAGTAAATAGCGCGCCTGTTCACGATGTTTTTGTAATAAGTATTGATGTTCAATAATAATTGGTTCCCCACCAATGACAAAAAGTTCTTCAAATAATTCTTCACTCGCCATCCCGAGATAAGAATTATTTGAAGAACTTTTTGTCATTGGTGGGGAACCAATTATTATTGAACATCAATACTTATTACAAAAACATCGTGAACAGGCACGCTATTTACTAACAGCAAATGAAGAAGCCG
>JBOFSL010000117.1:0-1813 GCA_051651525.1 Culicoidibacterales bacterium
TACACCTTTCATTTCCTCAAAACGTTGTGATTTGATTAACCTTTTCTAGTCAATTCGATACAGGCATTGTTTAAATTTCGATCATGCCTATCCTATTCATTCACGCAATTCAGCGCGCGTGGGCATGGCTGATGCGGCGCCTCGGCGAGTCACGGTAATCGCGCTTGCTGTAATTGCAAAGGCCACGGCTACTTGTACTGATTGCCCTTGCGTTTTTGCGGTCGTATACGCACCAATAAACGTATCACCTGCACCAGTAGTATCAATGGCATGGACTTTCTGCGCTGGTAAAAATTGGATGTGTTGTTCAACATTAAAGTACACTCCGCGGCTCCCAAGCGTAATAATTGCTGTTTGAATCCCTTGAGCTTGGAACCAAGTAATCGCAGTTTGCGCCTGTTCATCGGTTTCAACCATAATACCAGTTAATTGTTCACACTCATGTTCATTGACAACTATCGTTTCAATTTGAGCCAATAATTCAGAACTCAATGATTGCATCGGTGCCGGGTTGAAAACGACCGGAACATGATGCTGATTGGCAATAGCTAACGCTTGCATAATCGCAGGCATTGGGATTTCTAATTGCATGATTAACGCTTTACTCGTCGCAATTGTTTGCGCCTGCACAGCTATATCTGAAGCACTTACTGTTCCATTCGCACCAGCCGCAAGAATAATACTATTATCACCATCAAAAATCGGAATCACTGCACAACCGGTTGGTACATCGCGATTGACCTGAACACCATCTGTTTTAACACCTTTACTTGCCAAAAAGCTCAGCAAACTCTGACCAAAGGCGTCATCGCCAACACTTCCCACGAGTTCAACTTCACTACCAAGTAATGCTGCCGCGGTTGCTTGATTTAAACCTTTCCCACCTGGGAGCATTTGGAAATCACTGCCCATTAAAGTTTCACCCATTTTCGGTAATTGGGTTGTACAAATTGAGAGATCACTATTTAAACTACCAACTACTGTGATTTTTGCCATATTTTTCTTCCTCCAACATTTGACTTTCAGCTTGTATTATACAAGAAAACCCACCAAATAGCGATGTATTTCCTCTTCACCTCTACTTAGTTTGACTTTCAAACTATAATTTAGTATACTTGGTTTATTATTTTTTAAAAGGAGGCGTTACGCTTGCAAATTTCTTCTAAAGCTTTGAGCCAATGCGCAATTTTTGCGGCACTCATTGCTATTCTTGCCCAAATTTCAATTCCATTTGTGAGTGGTGTGCCCTTTACCCTCCAAACGTTCATAGTACTGCTACTTGGTTTTTTACTCGGTGGTCGCTTAAGTGTCATCACTACTATCTTATATTTACTCATTGGTGCAATTGGCTTTCCAGTCTTTGCTCATTTAACTGGTGGATTCCCAATTTTATTTGGTCCTACCGGCGGGTTTTTATTATCCTTCCCCTTAATGGCGGCAATTGTTGGCTTTAGTGCCCAACGGACTAATTCGCGTCCCTTATTATTTGCGGCAACACTAGCGGCGATTAGTGTGAATCTGCTCTGTGGGACGTTTCAATTTATGCTCTTTAGCGATGTCAGTTTTACGACGGCAATGGTCGCTTGTTTTTGGCCCTTCCTCTTCCCTGAAGTTTTGAAAGCAAGTCTCGCTGTCATGTTCGGGTTACGTTTACGGCGCCATGCTGGGCTCAAGACATTGGTGGTGAAACCATGTTAACCTTACGTCCGCATCATTTACTATGCACACACGCGTGGAGAGGCAATGGCTATTCGCAAGCCTTTTCAATTAATTTCGATGGCTATCTCGCGCAATTACAGCAACCTGGTACGCG
>JBOFSL010000118.1:0-4406 GCA_051651525.1 Culicoidibacterales bacterium
ACACAATGTTAGCTGGAAAAGCACGTGAAGAAGGGATTACACTCGATAGTGTAGTTGCAACCTTTACTCAAGCAAAAGGGTTTGATAGTAATACGTATGCTTGGGAAAATGGACCCGAACGTTTATTAGCAGTCAATATAGCAGCAAATGATGTTGTGTTAGCTGATCCAAAAACAACCATTGATACTTTGAGCCAACAAATAAACTTTGGGACGTTTCGTGTCAGCTATGAATCAGCGTTCGTATTGAAGCAAACAAACGAAATGATTCAGTTTATGAATCAGACAATGGAAGCAGTAATGACGCTTGATTTAACGACTGGAACATTGACAATGACAGATGAACTGACAAAAGCTACATATGTGCTAACGGCTGATATGTTTAGTTATGAACCAATGCAACAATTGTATGGTATACAAGCAGTCACAGGATATCAAATTGATGTGACAACAGGTACAATTATTGTTGATGGACAGGCACAAGGAACATATACTGGTGACTATGCTTTAACAATTGCTGCTGACGGTAGCGTGGTATTTGATCACCCAACACAAGTTGGATTACCAGAATCTGGCTTAGGTACAGAAGGAAATGTCACACCGGAAGTTGAAACACCAGAAATCGAAACACCTGAAGTTGACGAACCAGCAGTGGAAGGCTTTGGACCAGAAGGTAATGTTACACCTGAAGTTGATGCACCAGCAGAGGAAGGCTTTGGGCCAGAAGGTAATGTTACGCCAGAGGTTACACCTGAGTCAACATTACCTGACACAGGAATGTCACAAGCAGAAGTAATGATTCTTATTGGGATAGTTACTGTGATGACCAGTGCAGTTGTTTTAATCAATAAACGCAAAAAAACTGCGTAAAGATAATATTTGCTGAAAAGTTGCGATTTCCTTGGAAATCACAACTTTTTTTGCTATGATAAATATAAGGAATAATGCGAGTAAACGCATTCAACCCGTGCGCAAGTCGCGTCTTGCCACGTTAAAGAAAATAAGGTGATCAACATGGGATTATTTGATGCAATGATGGGGAATGCAAGCGCAGTTGCAGATTCAGCAATTATTAAAGAGTATTTATTACCAGATGAGCAAATTGTACAAGCGTATCGTTTTTTCAGAGATGAAGTTGTCTTAACGACACACGGTATTTATCAAGTTGATGTCCAAGGCATGGGCGGGAAAAAAATCGAAGTAAAATTTTTCCCAAAAAGCAAAATAAAGAGTGTTTCATTTGAAACAGCCGGTGCAATGGACTTAGATGTCGATATTAAAATTGGCGTTGATGGGAATACGGTTTTTGTGAATGGAGTGCCATACAGTGCACCAATCAGTTTCAAAGTGCCAAAAAGCCAAAAAGATCAAGCAAAACAAATTATTGTTTTGGTGAAACAATATTATTTAAGCTAATAAAAAGCATGGTTACCCATGCTTTTTTGATTGCAACAAATTCACACTTGTCATTGTGACAAAAATATAGTATTATGGAATTGAAATTGACATCTATTAATACTTTTTTTGGAATAGTTGTTTTATTTGTGAAAAAAGAAAGGGGGCAGGTTTTGCCTGGTAAATCCAGGTCGAACCGATCAGGATGTTAACACAATTAAGAATTGAAAATTTTGCAATTATTGAAAGTTTACAAATTGATTTTCAAGAACAAATGAGTGTTTTGACAGGTGAAACGGGAGCGGGGAAATCAATTATTATTGATGCGATTTCGATTTTAACAGGTCAACGCACATCGAATGAAGTTATTCGCTATGGCGCAATGTACGCATATATTGAAGGTGTCTTTAGCTTGCCCAATCACCATCCAGCAAGTAAAATTTTAGCTGAAAATGGTATTGAAGCAGATGATAATTTAATTTTGTCACGACGTATTGGTCAAAATGGGAAAAGTATTTGTCGAGCGAATGGGAAGGCAATTACGGTCAATATATTACGCGAATTAGGCAATGTTTTAATTGATATCCACTCTCAACATGAAACTCAATATTTATTGCAACAAAAAAACCATTTGCGCTTACTTGATCAATTTATTGATTTTGGCGAACTCCAACAAACATATCGCCAAGCATACCGCAATTATAGTACTGCTAAGCAAGCGCTCCAGCAAGAACAGCAGCGAGTATTAACGGCCGAACAACTAGATTTATATCAATATCAATTAGAGGAGTTAGTGCAAGCAAATATTCTTGAAGATGAAGTTGAGCGTTTAGAGCAGCAACATCGTGAATTTGCGCATGCGGATCAAATTCGTGCGACATTAACTCAAAGTGTTGCTCAATTGGCAAGTGATGAAACGGCACTCCTCCCGCAGTTATATCAAATCAAAAAGCAAGTAGAAAGCTTACAGCGCTACAGTAGTCAGTACGATAGTTATGTTGAGCAATTAAC
Source organism: Culicoidibacterales bacterium (assembly GCA_051651525.1). Taxonomy (GTDB): domain Bacteria; phylum Bacillota_I; class Bacilli_A; order Culicoidibacterales; family ZOR0006; genus ZOR0006. Next base: position 2,406 of record JBOFSL010000118.1, read on the forward strand.
GAATATTTATTATGAACTCGATGAGTGTACGACCGGATTAGTTGATGAAAGCCAACAATTTGATAATCAAGCCCAAACGTTACAGGAAATCGAACAACGGATGAGTTTGATTTATCAACTTCAACGTAAATACGGTCAAGATTTAGGTGCATATGAACAATTCTTAATTCAAGAAATTGAACGAATCCAAAATTATGATTTGTATATTCAAAAACTCGAGCAACAACTCGAAAAAACGCGTGAAATTGCACAACAACTCGCAAATCAAATAAGTGAGTTACGGGTTATACATTCAAAAAAACTCGCTTTAGCGATTGAACAACAGCTGAAAGAGTTAGAAATGAATCATTCCCAATTTGTGATTGAGCTGACAACCCAAGATTTACAACCAAGTGGTCAAGATCAAGTTGAATTTTTACTGACAACGAATCAAGGTGAGCCCTTACGACCACTTGCAAAAATTGCTTCCGGTGGTGAGTTATCACGAATTATGTTAGGAATGAAAGTGATTTTCGCATCAAATCAACCAATTCAAACGATGATTTTCGATGAAGTCGATACTGGTGTCAGTGGAGCAGTAGCTCAAGCGATTGCCCAAAAAATGGCGATGCTAGCTCAAGAATTACAAGTGTTCTGTATTACGCATTTACCACAAGTTGCGGCAATTAGCCAACATCATTTATTTGTCAGCAAACATTTAACACAAACACATGTTCGAACAGCAGTGGAAACCTTATTGCCAGAACAACGCATTGAAGCTTTAGCGCAGATGCTAGTCGGAGAACAAATGACGGAAACAGCTTTACAACATGCTCGTGAATTATTAGCAGCAACGCATTAAAAAAACGCACAGTTTCGGCTGTGCGTTTTTACATTCTATTGAAATAATGTTATAAGTGGTACAATTAAACCGATAAGTGCAGTAAAAATGAAGATGCTAGCTAAACCAAGTGCGAAATATTTACGCATTGTTTTTGCTTTAGATGTTGAGGCCACGGAATCAATCCCTTCGTCTATAATTTGTTCTTACATTATAGAATAAATTTCTTTAAAAGTCAATAATCAAGAAAGGGGGAAAGCTATGAAACGGATTATTTTTCATGTTGATATGAATAGTTTTTTTGTCGCGTGTGAAGTTGCGCAACAGCCAAAGTTGCGAGGATTACCGGTAGTTGTCAGTGGAAAAAGTCGCCGTGGTGTGATTACAACTGCGAGCTATGAAGCCCGAGCATTAGGGATTCATGCAGCTATGCCGATTAGTGAGGCTGTACGAATTTGTTCAAAACTCATTATTTTACCAGTGAATCATGAGTTGTATCGGCAATATTCGCAGGCGATGATTGAAATTTTACAGCGATTTTCTCCTCTAGTTGAACAAGCTTCAATCGATGAAGCCTATTTAGATATGAGTCATTTAGTAGCAAATAAACAGTCGTACATTCAGGTTGCTCAAGAAATTCAAGCCACAATTGAAGCAGAATTACTGATTGGCTCAAGTGTGGGGATTTCCTATAATCGCTTTTTAGCAAAAATGGCGTCAGATATGCAAAAACCAAATGGATTGACGATTTTACGTCGTCATGATTTATACCAACGAATTTGGCCACTTGCAATTGAAGAAATGTATGGTGTTGGTCCGAAAACAGCAGAAAAATTACGTGCGTTAGGTATTCAAACAATAGGTCAATTGGCTGCTTTTGAAGATATGCTAGCTTTACGCAAATTAGTAGGTGGGAAACAAGCAGAATGGTTACATTTACGGGCGAAAGGTAATGATCGTAGTCCAATTGTACCAGCGACTAAAAATGATTTGGACAGCATTGGTCATTCACGGACATTTGCGAATGATACTGATGAAGAGCAAGTATTAGAGCAACAATTGGCCTATTTAGCCGGCTTGGTCTATGAGCGCTTAACACGTCAACAAGTTGTCGCCAAAACAATTCAAATCATCATCAGGAATAATCAATTTCAAACGATGACACGCTCACTGACAGGAGG
>JBOFSL010000119.1:0-2445 GCA_051651525.1 Culicoidibacterales bacterium
CGGGGTTGTAAACAATCCCAACAGTTCCCCAGAAATAAGGAATTGAATAGACATTGTTTGGGTCAAAAGAAATATCGAGGAAGCGATTATCAATATTTTCAATCCCAACAATTTTACTGTAATCAAGGGGAATGAGTAAATCATCATCTATCATTTTCGCAATCGTGTAATCAGAAGGGACAGCGATATCGTATGTTGTCCCACCTTGTTCAATTTTTGTCATCATCGCTTCATTTGAATCAAACGTTTGATAAATGACTTTAATACCTGTTTCATCTTCAAATTGTGCAATTAATTCTGGATCAATATAATCACCCCAGTTGAAAATTGTTAGCGTGTTCCCACTCGCATAACCTTCAGCTTTATTGAGGTAATCAATCGCAAATAATAACGTAACACTAATGACCAAAATCCCGATAAGGGCGCGAACTAAACTTTTCATCATTTATTCCCTCCAATCGTTTTTGGTTTTTTTCGAGTTGAGATAAAGTAGTACCCAAGGACAAGGGTTAACGTTACCGCAAAAATAATTGTAGATAACGCATTGATTTTCAATGAGATTCCTTGACGTGCAAGTGAATAGACTTCGACAGCGAGCGTGTTAAAGCCATTTCCAGTCACAAAGAAAGTGACCGCAAAATCATCAAGTGAGAATGTGAGAGCCGTAAAGAATCCAGCAAAAATTCCGGGAATAATATACGGTAAAATGACTTGGCTGAAGACTTGCCACTGTGAAGCACCAAGATCTTGCGCAGCATCAATTAAGGTTGGGCTCATTTCTTTTAATTTCGGTAAAATCATAATCACAACAATCGGAATTGAAAACGCGATATGTGATAATAAAACTGAGAAGAAGCCAAGACTAATTCCTAAAACGGTAAAGAGAATAAGGAATGAGGCTCCGATGATCACATCTGGGCTTACAATAAGAATATTGTTCAACGTTAATAACATTGATTTGTATTTTGTTTTTTCGACATTGTGAATTGCGAGTGCACCAGCAATTCCAACTATAGTCGCAATTGTTGATGAGAGTAAGGCAACGACTAACGTATTTAATAAAATGATGAATAGCCGTGTGTCACTAAATAATTCCTGATACCACTCTAATGTCAAGCCTTCAAAACCTGACATTGAGCCGCAACTGTTAAATGAGTAAACCGCAAGAAACAGGATTGGGGCGTAGAGGATACAGAAAACAAAAATTAAGTAACCGTTGGTAAACCACTTTTTCTTATTTTCCATGAAAATTGCTCCTTTATATTTATTTCATTATCCGACGTGTTGCATACATGACAATTGCCATTGCAACAATGAGCACGACAGCAATCGCTGAACCCATTCCCCAATCTTGAGTGACAAGGAAGTGTTGCTCAATCGCAGTACCAAGGGTAATAACTCGGTTTCCAGCGATTAAACGCGTGATCATGAAGAGTGAAAGTGTAGGGATAAAAACAAGTTGGAATCCTGACATAATCCCATCTTTTGTTAATGGGAAAATGACACGTTGGAACGTTGTCCAATTTGAAGCTCCTAAATCACGTGAAGCATAAATCAGCGATGAATTAATTTTTTGGATTGAATTGAAAATTGGTAAAATCATAAACGGAATAAAGATATACGTTGAAACGAAGACAAAACTAAAATCATTAAAGAGCAGTTGTTGTCCACCAATCCCAATTGCATCTAAAAACGCATTAACTGGACCGGAAGTTCCTAGTAAGCCTAAAAACGCATAAGTTTTGAGTAATAAGTTAATCCAAGATGGTAAAATCATCAAAATCAGCCATAAATTTTTATGTTTCGTTTGTGATAATAAATACGCAACGGGATAACCAATGAACAGCGAAGCTGCGGTCACAAGGCCAGCGTACCAGAATGAATTAAACATCATTTTCATGTAAACTGGTGAAAGTAATTTTCCGTAATTCGCAAGGGTAAAGCTACCTTCAATATCTAAAAATGAATTGTAAGCAACGAGTCCAAGTGGGGCAACGACAAAGATTAAAATCCACAGTGCATAGGGGATGAGCGCGAATTGAGCGAAACGATTATTCTTCATACGCATCCAAACGTTTATCAAATTCAGCTTCCGTTTCCCCTAAACGCATAATGTGTAATGCTTCTGAATCAAAATCAAGTCCGATTTGACTACCAACTTTAACTTTTTTCGTGCTGTGAACGAGCCATTCATTTTTGAATTCATCATAACAACAAATTTCGTAATGAACACCACGGAATAATTCTGAGTCAACATTGACGGAAATTTTCCCGTTTTCAGGTTTGGTAATTTCTAAATCTTCAGGACGAATGATTACTTCAACTGGTTCATTTGGATTGAATCCTTGATCGACACACTCAAATGTGCGATTCGCAAATGAAACGAGATTATCTTCAAGCATTACACCATCAACAATATTTGATTCACCGATGAAATCAGCAACG
>JBOFSL010000120.1:0-2821 GCA_051651525.1 Culicoidibacterales bacterium
TTACTGCAAACGATTGTTAAGCCAATTCCAGCTGTCAGCGAATACCTTGCGCAATTGCAACAACTTGATCTTGGGATTAGTTTGAGCCAACTTTACATTGGGTTAGACTGCTTGCCACAAACGGTTGGGTTAACGAAAGCCGATTACTTTACACATCACTCTGATTCACAAACGAATTATGATTATGTGAAAACGGCAAATTATGCCGCAATGGATTTAGGAATTGTTAATTATAACTTGATGGATCCTGAACTTAATCCTGATGTTGGTGTCATTTGTATCACCATCGGTGATTTGTTGAGTCATTGGCCAACGAACCGTCGCAGTCCGGAGTATCAAGCCCGCAAGCAGGAACTTGAGACAATGTTGCTGAAGCGCTTATACGCACTCTTTCCTGACGTTGAAGGTCATGTTACAACGCTTGAGCTTGGAACACCAGTGACAATGGTTCGCTATACAAGCAACCCAGGTGGTGCCGTGTATGGTTTTGCGCAATCAACAACGCAATCTGGATTTGCACGACCATTTGTGAAAACACCAATTCCTCATCTCTATTTAGCAAGCAGTTGGGCGAATCCCGGTGGTGGCTACGAAGGTGCAATTCTGAGTGGATTAACGTGTGCGAAGCAAGTGCTAAAAGCTCAAGTAGCAGTCCAACCAACCGAAGCAACGACACAGATGCCAGTTGCGACGTTCATGCAAGGGATGGCAGCCAGATTCAGCCCCAAAACGCCGTTTACTGCCCGTTATCAATTTGCGTTTACGGATGAATCAGCCTTTGGATTAGTTGTGAGCGGTGAAACTGCGACAATTGTGCCTGGGACGATTCCCGATGCTGATGTTGTGATTCACGTCCGCTACTGTGATTGGGTCGCAATCAGTAATCAAACATTAGCGGGTGATGTTGCTTTACAAAGTGGGCAATTGAAAATTGATGGACCACTGGCAACTTTCTTCAAAATTCCTGAAAGCTTTGGAGGTACAATGACAGCAAGTTCGATGCCTGATGAGCCACTCGTGAAAGGGACGGCCTTTTTACCACTTGCACTCGTACCGTGGATTTTCTATTGGTTAACGGAAGCCCAGTTAGCCCCAGGGAGTTACTTAACGTTTACGTTACTGTGGAGTGCGTGTCTATTTGGCTTTATCAAACCTAAAGTGATGCGGCAACCAACGAAACTAGAACTGACAACGATGGTATTATTTGGCTGTATCTTATTTTTACCACCACGACATGCGGATACAATTTTAAATATCGCTTTTGCGAGTGTTTGGTTGATTACGGCCTTTGTTGGTGAAAGTATGACCGCCCAATATTCGCAATATCAATATCCTGTTGTGATGCGCCAAAGTACATTGTTCAAACAAATCAATCGCGATTTAACGTTAATTTGGGCAGCGGTGTTCGCTTTGCAAACGTTAGGGGTAATCTTTTTGCCAGCGCCATGGTATTACTTCAGTTATACGTTGATTCCGATTGGGATTGTCGCGAGTATTTTCTATCCAAAATATAAAATGGGTAGCTTAGCGCTTTTAAAATAACATGAATTTTCCAACAAAATCTAGGTTTTGGACAAATTTTGCGTTATAATGAAGCTAACAAATATTGTTAGGGGGAATTTAATGATGGTTAAAAAAGGTTTATTTATTATGGATATGGTGAATGGAATGGTGACAGAAGGTGCGATGCACAGTGCCGAAGTCGCAACGATTGTGCCATATGTTGTCGCACTTACGAAACAATTTCGCAAACATAAACACCCAGTTTATGCGTTTGCACCGGCATATCAACCAGAAAATCCAATTTTCGAGATGTATCCTGAACATTGTTTAGCTGATTCAAGTGAGTCAGAAATTATTCCGGAAATTTTACCACTGCTGCATAAAGCGAATGTGATTTACAAAGATTCGACGAATCCATGGCATGATATTTATACGCGATTGACAGTTGATCAAATGATTGCTGAGCAAGTAACTGAAATCTATCTCGTTGGTTGTCATACTGACGTCGCAATTTTACAATTTGCACTGAACTTAAAAACATACGTACAAAGCAAAAATTTACCGGTTGCGGTCAAAGTTGTTCATGAGTCAGTGATGACATTTGATAATCCACAACACGATCACAAAGCGTACCAACAAATTGCTTTTGAATTGTTAGCCAAAGCTGGTGTTGAAATAATTTAATGAATCCTGAATCATTGGCGAGTCTGCCAGTGATTCAGTTTTTTTATTGAAAAAATCCGAAAACTATGCCTTTTTTTCGATGAAATCAACCATTATGAATATCTCAGTTTCAAAGTTTATGTTACAATATCAACGTCTAAAGAAAAAGGGGGACTGGATATGCCAACATCAGGATTGAGCAAACGCGAACTAGGGACAGATATTTTTACGTTTTTCACAAATTTATTTTTGATTATGAGTGGGATATTTTTAATTTTATTACCTGATTTCAGTTTAGGATTCGTTATTTTCATCTTGCTGCTTTCGGCAATGAGTAATGGCGTGACCTTTTTAGTGAAAGGGATTTTCTACCCAGTGACGAAACGCTTGCTTATGATTCTGACGGGGGTGGCGTACTTAGTCATGAGTGGGTTAATCATCAGTGTGCCGAATTTAAGCACATTTCTCGTAACTGTTTTACTTGGGTTTTGGTTTTTCATTGATGGTTTAATCAAAATGATCATTGGCAATCAATATCGGATTTCGGGTGAAAAAAACTGGTGGGCAATGCTTGCTTCAGCGCTCACTTCATTTATCTTTGTCGGATTATTTATTTTCTCGAGCCAAATGAGTACACAACTGTTCTTATTCCTCG
>JBOFSL010000121.1:0-1013 GCA_051651525.1 Culicoidibacterales bacterium
TCAGATAGTATGATGATTGCGACATTAAATCCGAATACGAAACAACTCTATTTAACATCGCTGATGCGTGATATGCTCGTGCCAATTGATGGTCATGGGATGGATAAACTAAATCATGCGTATGCGTATGGTGGTGCCCAGCAAGCAATTAAAACATTGAATCAAACGTTTGGATTGAATATTGAATATTATGCAAGTGTTGATTTTACAAGTTTAACGTATATTATTAATGCCCTCGGTGGAGTCAGTCTCGATGTCGATAGTGAAGAATTACCGCATTTAACGTCAACAGGTGTATACCAAACTGGTGTGCAAATGTTAACGGGCGAACAAGCACTTGCCTACTCACGGATTCGCTATGCAAGCGGTGGTGACTATGCGCGGACTGAGCGTCAACAAGAGATTATTACGTCAGTGTCACAAAGTTTAGCGAATAAAGGGTTAGAAGGCGCGATTGCGGCTGCTAGCCAAGTGTTACCTTATGTCGAGACGAATATGGGTTTAACAAAACTTATTGAACTTGGAACAACAGCTTTCCAAATTGGAATGGGGAATTTAACACAATTACGCTTCCCACAAGATGGGACGTTTACGTCAGGAATTGATCCAAGTACGGGCATGTGGGTCATTAATGCTGATTTGAATCAAATGGCAACCGATTTACAAACAATTTTCAATCAATAATTGAAATTCAAAGACAAGGGCAGTTGAAAAACGCCTTGTTTTTTTCTAATTTTAGTCGAAAGCGAGCAATAATGATGATTATTCAACAAGCAGTTTTACATATTTTTGATTTTGAAACGCAAATGCATGTTTTTTCACAGCACCCCCTCAATGTAAGCAATGAAGATGTGCTTGAATTTGTGAGCAAACAAATAGCAAGCATCCACACTGATTTACAGCATCAAGTAGCAAGAATTGGTTTGGCAAGCATCCTCATGCAAAGTGTAGCGACTTATCGTACGGAACGTAATTTCATGCAATTTTCTCAAGTGATAGCAACAGAACTCAGT
>JBOFSL010000122.1:0-1370 GCA_051651525.1 Culicoidibacterales bacterium
GACAATGCCCTAATCAGCTTGTTTAGGGTCACGAACAAAATGAACACCTTTACTTTGATAATCAAGGTAGTCCCGCCAAAAATCATCAGTTCGGAGAAAGAAGCCAACTCGTCCACCTGTTTGGTTACCGATGGCAGTCTGTTGGCTAGGATGAGTTGCACGTCCTAAGACGAATCCGCATTGGCTCCCTCTTGGTTTGACGACAATCCAACGCTTCTCCTCTAAAGGGAGATGAGTATCTTCGATTAATTCAAAGCCTAAAGTATTACAATAAAACGCAATAGCCGAGTCATAGTCATCAACGACTAAAGTAACAAGAGTGAGTTGTTGTTTCATACACAACCCCCTTTCAATCTTTTTAAATAGTATAGCATATTTTATAAACAAAGATTTTGATAAAATAAGCAAATCCAAGTTTACTTGCACGCTGACAAGCAGGCGGATGAAGTCGGGACAATAAAAAAACAGCTGACGCTGTTCAAATAAAAAGGATACAAATTAGCTTTGGTCAAACATTCCGCTTTTTTGGTAACGCTTGCGACTGCGCGATGGATTACCCATTGATTTTGTCGGTGTTTTAATCGCATTGTGTGTTTTTGGTTGGCTTTGTTTTTTTGCTTCTAAAATTTTTTGCATACCTGTAAGGTTTTTATTTTCTAATGTGCTCATATAGATTGGACTCCTTTAAAAATATTCCTGTTAGTATTGTAGCACAAAAAGTCTGGAAGGAAAAAAATAATCTGATGAAAAAGGTTGGCACGGAATTTGAAGTGGCATTCACGAAACGTATAGTTTAATTGTGTAAGCTCAAAGCAGTGTAAAAAATTCCAAAAAGTTCGCAGTAATTTTTTAAACTGACTTGTACTCTTGTTTGAAAAAGCGTAAGATACCCACACATATTGCAAATGAGGTGGGAATTATGGGCAAAAATGAACAACTAAACGAACTAACTGAAGAACGTATGGGTATTTTATCTTTACTAAATACAGTTGCTTTTTCAAAATGGATGCTGGCAATTATTGCGACTATGTCATTGTCAATGATGATTATTGCTTTTATCCGCTCTGATGTTTTCTTTAGTAGTTATGCAGGTATTGGCATGGTGTTTTTTAGTTTTGCGGGGTTATTAGACGCAGCATTAATTCGTATTCGGCTGTGGCTCGTTGAAATTGATGAAGAAATTACTGAACTAAAACAGAAACAACAACAAATAGAAGAAGGACTCGAAATAAAATAAAAGCCTTATGGGTACTTCTAAAAACTAGCTCATCGTCACCGAGAATCAAGCTTTCTTGAATTTTTGGTTATTTTTTATCGTTTTTATCAGAATATACCCATAATCTTTACTGTTTTTGTTCTCATTAACCCTT
>JBOFSL010000123.1:0-1679 GCA_051651525.1 Culicoidibacterales bacterium
AGCAAAGCAGTTCCTAGATTGACCCAAAGGGCAACTTTCCAACTCATTCGTAGTTCGTGCAAAAATAACCGCATGTCATTGCCCCCTTTCTAAACAACATCTTGTTTGGTATACAGTAAATAGCTCACTAGCCAACATAGCCCACTCAGCACAAGTGCCACACTGATCAGCACGCCATCATAGCTTTGCGTTTCCACAATTGCTTGCGGATTAACATAGGCAAACGGCGTCAAATACTTCAGTTCTTCATTTTCTAATAACGCTTGTAAGAGAAAAATAACATAAAAACTTAACACCACCCCAACCGCAAGACTACTGATACTCGTTAATTTTTTTATGCTGACTGCAAGCACCATTCCGAAACTTGAAAATAGCAACTCAAGTATGAGCAAGGCCAAGCTCATCAACCAAAATGTTGGTTCCAACAGCTGACTTTGATCAAAATAAGCCGTCAAACTCCAGATTGCGACAACAAAGACGAGCGTATGGCTGAGCAATAACGTGTAAATTGCCGCTAATTTCTGCCACCACACCCGCTTGCGCGAAATCGGTTTAACCAATAAAAACTCACTGGTTTGCGAGCTTTTTTCCCGTCCCATCACACTCATGCCAAGATTTGTGGCGTATATGCCACCAGCAATAAACACAAATGGTAACACAAAGGCGTAGAAACCTAAATAGCTGAAAATTGTTTCTGGATTAATATTGAAAGCTAACAACAGTTCTTGCGGATATGCTTGGAGCACACGTAAAAACTCATCTGCGCCAGTTTGGTAGGTTGGATAAATTGTCATAAAAAGCACTGCTAAACCGGTGACAACCATCGTCCAAAGTAAACTACTCGCGACACTTTGTCGCAGTTCAAATCGCCAAATATTCATGCCCATCGCTCCTATTCATAGTAATGGAAGAAAATTGCTTCCAAATCTGGTTCGCTCACCTGTAAATTTTTGAGTTTGCGGGTTGCTAACACCTGAACTAACGCATTAATATCACCATTGAACAGAAAACTGACTTTTGTCCCCGTCACTTCAAAGTTCGTCACTTCAAGCTTGGCAAATTCAACAGGCTCGTTCGTTTCCAACTCAAGCTCAACGTGTTTATACGTCGTTTGCGCGAGATCAGCCATCGTCTCAATTTTAATAATGCGGCCATCTTTAATAATCGCGACTCGATCACATAACTTTTGGACCTCACTCAAAATATGCGAAGAAAAGAACACTGTAGCTCCGCGTTGTTGCTCTTCACAAATAATCTCAAAAAACGTATTTTGCATCAACGGATCAAGCCCGCTTGTCGGCTCATCCAAAATAATTAATTCTGGTTCATGCAGTAACCCTTGGATAATTCCGACTTTCTTTTTATTTCCAAGCGATAAGTCCGCAATTTTACGATTTAAATCAAGATCAAGGCGATTTGCTAACTCGTTTATCCGCTTTGAGCAATCTTTATGATAAAAACTTGCCGCATACTTGAGTAAATCTTTGACTTTCATATGATCATAGTAAAAAACTTCAGCTGGTAAATAGCCAACTTGCATTAAAATTTGTTCATGGCCTTTAATTGTATCGAGTCCAAAAATTTTCGCATCCCCTGATGTCGGATAAATCAGTGAGAGCAATGTCCGAATCGTCGTCGATTTTCCCGCACCATTCGGTCCAATAAACCCAAAAATTTCA
>JBOFSL010000124.1:0-4167 GCA_051651525.1 Culicoidibacterales bacterium
ATCAACCCTTCATTATTTGGGAAGAAAATCGTTGCAAACAAGACGTAGACTGGTAACCGTGCATTACATGACATAAATGGAAGCAACAACGTCGCCAATTTTTGTTGACGTGGGCTTTCTAGGGCTTTCGTCGCCATCACGGCTGGCACAGCACACCCAAAACCAAGCATCATCGGGACAATTGCTTTTCCTGATAACCCTAAGCGGCGCATCACACGATCTAAAATCAAAGCAATGCGACTCATATATCCTGAATCTTCAAGTAATGATAAACAGATAAAGAGGACCAACACAATTGGCAACGCCGCAATGACTGGTTCAATCCCACCAAAGATACCATCCACGATGAACGACTGGAACCAAGCTGGACTACTCGCAAGTAACGTCGTTTCAACCCACGGCACAAAACTATCGGCAAAGATACCTGTAAGCATATCAGCCAGCGGCCCACCAAGCCAATCAAATGTGACACCAAAGATGAAAAAGACAATTGCCAGTAAACTTGGAATTGCTAACCACTTATTGAGTACAATGCGATCAATTCGTTCAGTTAGTGACACGTTTTCTTGTGTTTGTTCGTGAATTACCTCAGTCATAAATTGCGTTTCAATATCACGATACGTTTGATTCGAATCTTGCCACACATATTCCCATGTGAATGGTAAAAAATTTTGATCTGCTAAACACGATTGTAGCAATGTTTTAGCGACTGTCTCTTTTGCCCGAATCGGAATTATCGTCATTTTCAGACGTTCTTGTAATTTATGAATGTCGATTGTATAACCTTTTGCTTCGGCTAAATCCATCATATTCAATAAAATAATAACTGGTTTGCCAAATTGCGTTAATTGTAAGGTTAAATACAAATTTCGTTCTAAATTTGAAGCATCAACAATATTGACAATGACATCAGCTTCATCCGACTCTAAGTACGCTTTCGTCACTTGTTCTTCCGGTGAAAACGTATCTAATGAATAAATCCCTGGTAAATCAACAACCGTCATATCCGCAAAGTTTCCTTCTTTGCGCTCAATTGTAATTCCTGGGAAATTGCCAACACGTTGATTAAAACCAGTTAATGTATTAAAAAGTGTTGTTTTTCCAACATTTGGATTCCCGACTAATGCGAGTGTCTTTGGTTTTTTTTCATGCTTACTCATTTTTTATTAAGCTCCAATCAAAATATTCTTTGCATCAACTTTACGAATCGCAATATCGCATCCGCGGCATGTAATAATTAATGGATCAGCAAATGGCGCTTGTCGTTTTAACGAAATGCTGACATTTTCAGTAATTCCCATTGTCCGTAGACGTTGAACAAATGTTGTTTCTTCGCGAAATCCAGTCACGACCGCTGATTGTCCAATTTTCATTTTTGCAACTGTCATTTCAGCCACTTCCTTCCTAATTTTGAAATTAAATCGTAATTCTTCCGATATGTAGATTTAGTATATCGCTTTAATCTCTGAAAATCAATTTTTTTCAGGATTTTTAATGCTTTTTTCGAAACCATTCCGATTTATAAAATCAAATCAGAAAAAAAGACCACAATGTGGTCTCTTATTAGAGTTCAAATGCTGTTGGCACTTCTTTTAATCCATTTAAGTAGATGCTCACATCTTGCTTTTGTTTTCCGGCCGGTTGGACAACTTGTAACACGAGTTCACGTCCATCACCACACACAACGGCAAAATGTTTCGCTTTTTTATCGATGATAATTGTCCCAGCAGCTTTCGCCGTCGGCGTTTGTTCACGATCAAATGTCGCTTGCCAAATTTTAAAGTTTTGTTCACTTAGTTTTGTATATGCCACTGGCCAAGGTGATAACCCACGAATTTGGTTGTGGACAACATTCGCTGGTTGCTGCCAATCAATCAGTTCCATTTCACGACTAATATTTGGTGCTAACGTTACATCAGCTTGATTTTGAACAATCGGAGTAATCTCACCTGCTAAAAATGGTGGTAGCATTGCTAACAATAATCGCGCCCCTTCATGCATCAATGTATCATGTAATTCACCCATGATTATTTCTGGCCCAATTGGAACACTACTTTGAGCTAACATATCACCAGCATCAAGTTTGTCAACCATATACATAATTGTCACACCACTTTCAGCATCGCCATTTAAAATCGCGTGATGAATTGGCGCGCCACCGCGGTATTTTGGTAATAATGATGTATGGACATTGATTGCCTTATATTTTGGTGTGTACAAAAGCGCATCTGGGACGATTTGTCCGTATGCTGTTGTAATAATTAAATCCGGATTCCAATCTAAAACTGGTTGATAATTATGACGAATTTTTTCAGGTTGGAATACGGGAATTTCGTATTTTTCAGCAACTTTTTTCACTGGTGTTGCTAATAATTCTTTTTTTCGTCCAACTGGGCGATCAGGTTGACTGACAACACCAACGATGTGATAGTCATGATCAATTAACTGCTGCAATACACTGGCACCGATATCTGGTGTCCCCATAAATACGATTCTTGGTTGTTTCATACGTGTCTGTTCACTTTCAGGTAGTGAAAATGAACTCCCTCCTCTGTTCTGTAAAGTTGTAGTGATATCATAGCAAATTTTCTTGATTTTGTCTTGTATTCCGTTCATTTATTCCATTTTCCAAACAGATTTCCCACCAAATAAATCGGCTAACAAAAAAACCACAGATTTTTTCCGTGGTTTTCATCCAATTAAAGTCCAAGTCTTTTATGTTAGCGTTTGTTTTGACGTGGTACGCGTTGGCGCTGACGGACTTTTTGTGGGTTTGTTGCTTTCGTAAAAGGTAATGGTTGTGTAAGCTCGAGATTTAATTCATTTTGCTCCACTAATTCATGATCACGGCGATTGTCAATTTGCGCTTGACGCATCGCTTCGACTTTCCCAGTTGGTGTTAATTTACAGCAAAGGTCGGCATTATAACGAATCACCATGTCAATTGCTTCGGCAACATCGCGAACGACGTAACGAGCATGTTCTTGTACATAGTGATCAGCATGTTCCATCACGAAACTATGTTTCACAGCTTTAAATGCCGCGACATCATTGCCTGAATCACCAACAAAAGCAACTTCATCCGGCTTCAGTCCTTCTTTTTGCATCACATATGCTAAAGCTTCCCCTTTATTTGCACCTTTTGGGCAAATTTCGACTGAATACGGTGACGTTTTAAATACTTCAAATTCCGTAAAATTATTTTGTAATTTTAAATCGATAAAATCAGTATTATCTTTCGATGCACTCGCTAAAATCTTGTAAAACGTCCGATCAGAAGTGATAAATTGCTCAACTTTTGTTAAGCTAACGGCTTCTGCACGTGTTCTCCAAAACAACCATAATAGTGGATTGACAATGTGGCCAATTCTATGGAAAAAGCGTTCTTCACTATTTGTACACGTTATGACAAATGCTGTTTGGTGACGTAGTTTTTTCTCGAAAAAATTAAAAATGTGCCGTGCATCTTCTTCGGCAAAAACGAGTTCTCGAAGCTTCTCGTTTTCAGCATTATTGAGTGTCCCACCGTTCATCCCAATTCGGTACCCTTTTTTTGTTAATGGTAAATATTTTTCGACTGCTTGGATATCACTATCATATCGTCCTGTGGCAATAGCAAAATCAATACCATCTGCTTGCAAGCGTGCAATCGCTTGTTTGCAATCATCATTAGGCTCTACTTCACGCACTTTCTTATATAATAATGTTCCGTCTAAATCCGTCACGAATAATTTTATCATTTTCGTTCCACCTCTAAGTTTATCCACTCTACCTATTTTTATATACTCAAACATTATACATAATTTATTTTCGTAATACTATTGTTTTTTTTATCCCGTCAAATCAAAAAAACCTACTAAAAAATGAA
The DNA here is from genome assembly GCA_051651525.1 of Culicoidibacterales bacterium. Taxonomy (GTDB): domain Bacteria; phylum Bacillota_I; class Bacilli_A; order Culicoidibacterales; family ZOR0006; genus ZOR0006. The sequence goes on from JBOFSL010000124.1 coordinate 3,869, forward strand.
TTAGTAAGTTTTCTTGAGTTCAATCCGAAAAAAGCGTAAATTCATAGCCTTTTCGATAGATTGTACGAATTTGAAAGCGTGTATCAAGGTGATTCATTTTTTTTCGCAAACCCTGAATTTGATAGTCGACAACTCGTAAGTTATCCGGTAATTCTGAATCACCCCAGACTGCTTCGTAAATAAGTTCCCGATTCACTGGTTGATTTGCGTATTGGGTCAATAAATAGAGCGTCTGGAATTCTTTTGAGCTCAGCTCAATAATTTTGTTTTGATATCTCACTTCAAACATGTGGCGATTC
>JBOFSL010000125.1:0-1176 GCA_051651525.1 Culicoidibacterales bacterium
AAAGTGAATGCTCGCAAGCAGCTAATATTTTACAACAAGTTGATCAGTGGCCGTGGGTTGATACAATTTATATGCAAGGTTTTAGCATGGGCGGTGCTCTCGTTGCTCAATTAGCTGGAAAATACCCAACACTTATCAATAAAGTATTGCTTTGGTCACCAGCAGGTTCGATGCCACAAATTGCTGCACAGATTCAAAAAGAAAATCTCCAGTTGGCAAATGGCAACTATGATTGCAATGGATTAGAAGTCAGTTCTGTTTTTATCGATGAAATGTTGGAAATTGACTTATTTATGGGAATTGGTCAGTATCAAGGCGAAATTCAAATTATTCAAGGAACACAGGATCAGGCTGTACCTTGGAAAACAGCGGAAGCCTATCGCCAACACTATTCTCAGCCAGTACAGATTCACTACCTTGAAGGTGCAGATCATACCTTTTCTTCACTCGCTTGGCTTGAGCAGCTTTTTGAATTGAGCAGTACATTCTTCAGAGCTGATGAAATCAATACGTGATAATCAAGGAAAAGCAGTCGTAATTGACTGCTTTTCCTTTTGTTTTTTGCCTGTCGAGTCTATACAAGTATTGAAAATCAGAGAGGAAAATATGCCTATTACGTGCGAGAGTCAGGTGTGAGTGAGACTTAAAAATATTTTTAATGAAATGATTTTTGAAAAAAATAAAAAAAATTTATTCTGTGTATTATAAATAGGAATTGGGAGTAAATCCAAGTACAGAGATGTTTTTTTGAAGAAAAAGCATTTGAAAAATAAACCGCACTCCTGTAAGCGGTTGCAAACGGAAAAGAATTTGTTTATAGTATGTTTTGTACAAAATGAACTGAAAAAGGGGAAAATAACTTATGAAAAAATCTAAAAAAATCGCATCCGCAACTTTGGCAGCCTGTCTTGCTTTGCAAGGAACAAGTGTTCAAGCATTGACAACTGAAGTCACACCACAATTAGAAACCGAAGAAATCGTACCTGAAGTCGTTGCACCAACTGAGGGGACGGTGGAACAAGCGGAAGAAGTCACACCACAATCAGAACCTGAAGAAATCGTACCTGAAGTCGCTGCACCAACTGAGGGGACGGTGGAACAAGCGGAAGAAGCACTCAAGCAAACTGTGGAATCAGAGGGAACAATGTTTGCACATCTTGCTTCCGGTGAAAAGCT
>JBOFSL010000126.1:0-1730 GCA_051651525.1 Culicoidibacterales bacterium
AGTGCGTAAAGCGGTGGAACCGAGTAATCCTTACTTGACGTATGAAAATGCTGAAGATTTCCGTGCTTACTTTTTAACAACAAGTCACAAAAATGATCCGGAAGCTGAGTATGTGGAAATGCGCCCAAGTAAATTGGCAAAAGCACAGCAACTTAGTGAAGAGGGACAATTATAAGAAAGTGATAAAACCGCGGTCGGAAGATGGCGGTTTTTCTAATCAGGGCAGACTTGATTCTCACCTTTATTTATGGTAAATTTATAAGGAAAAGAAAAAAACAACCAACCTTGTTTATGAGTGGGCAAAGCGACAAATAAGGCGGGAGACGGAGTACAAATGGGAAGAACAAAATTACGAAAAACAGCTACGGGGATGACAAATGAAGTATTAGCCGAAACAGCAACGACAACAACAGAGACACAATTTGCACAAGCAGTTTGGTGGAAGCCGTTACTAGCATATCTACTTGATTTTTCAATCTATGCTGTAGCAGCCTTTATTTTCTTAACGAGCACACAAGTGTACGCAGCAGAAGGAAGTACCGCATATAGTGGTTTTATGATGTTGTGTTTAGCAATTACTTCGGTATATTTATACGCGGTGATGCCAAAGTTAGTCAAAGGTCAAACAATTGGACGTTGGATTATGCGAATTCGCTTAGATGCACCGAAAAAACCAATGACATATTGGCGATATTTCTTACGTGAATTTATGGCGAAAATCACGATGGTTGGACTACTCATTCCAATGACACTCGTATACGGTGGCTTCCAATGGGTTTCAAAAGGTGAACGACCACAAAAAATCATGTTAGATGAGTTATTCCAAACAGTAACAGTAGATTTAACAAAACCACAAGCAAACCAATAAAAAACCCGAAAACTCTGACTGTATTTTTGCCAGAGTTTTTATTTTAGAGGAGAAAACGACATGCAATCATTACGACAACTATACAAAATTGGCCGTGGGCCTTCAAGTTCGCATACGATGGGACCAGAACGAGCTGCTTTGAGTTTTCAAGCAGCATATACAAATGCACACGCCTACCGTGTTCATTTATATGGCAGTTTAGCAGCGACTGGAATTGGTCATTTAACAGATTGGATTATTCATGAAAGTTTAGCGCCAAAACTTGTCGAAATTGTCTGGCAAGCAGAAGTTGTGAAGCCATTTCATACGAATGCGATGGAATTTTTTGCACTTGATGAGCAAGATTGTGTTGTTGGAAGTCAACTCTATTACTCAGTTGGTGGTGGTGATATTGTCGTTGAAGGTCAAGGCCGCCAAGCAACAGCTGATGTCTATCCATTTAAACATTTCAAAGATATACTTGATTGGTCAACAATGGAAGAACGTGAACTTTGGGAAGTAGTAAGTGAATACGACGATGCTGAAATATGGGCGTTTTTACAAGAAGTCTGGGATGTGATGAAAGCAGCCGTCGAAGCTGGTTTAGCAGCTGATGGTGTGCTACCAGGAGCGTTAAAAGTAAAACGAAAAGCCAAAATGATGTATGAACAAGCACTCATTGAAAAAAATCCAAAGTTACGTGAAAACAAGCGAATTGCAGCGTATGCCTATGCTGTCAGCGAACAAAATGCGGACGGTGGGACGATTGTAACGGCACCAACGTGTGGTGCCTGTGGAGTATTACCGGCAGTACTGTATTATTTAGCAGTTGATTGTGGGTACAGTAATGATGAAATTTTAAAAGGGTTAGCAGTTTCTGGTT
>JBOFSL010000127.1:0-1326 GCA_051651525.1 Culicoidibacterales bacterium
GGTGTTTCCTCAGCTGGCGGTGTTGACGGCGGGAAGAGTTGTTCTAGTAACGAAGCTGGTTTTTTCGCAATAACGATACTAATTGTATCACCACGATTCAGCTTCGAACCTGAGGCTGGGAACTGTTCTAAAACAGTCCCAACTGGACTTGCTGACGTTTCTTTTTCAGTTACAGTCAACTTCAGACCGTTTTCAGTTGCATAGCGTTCAACCGCTTCTTTCGTAAACCCACTAAAATTTTCCATATATAGTGGTGCCGGCCCTTTACTGATTGCTAATAAAACAACTTGGCTTTCTATATCAACTAAGACTCCTTCGTTAATACTTTGCGTTAAGACCACACCTTCAGGTTGCTCGCTATATTCTTCTACTGTTTGGGTCCGAATATTCAGTTTTTGCAACGCATCTACAGCATCGTCTTCAACTTTTCCAATCACATATGGCATATACGTTTCCGCACCGTCTGAAATTGTAATTGTGATAACTGTATTTTTTTCAACACTTGAACCCGAATTAGGATCAGTTTTGATGACTTTGTTTTTTGAAATTGAATCACTATATGTATAGACCGTATTTTGACTCACAATCAACCCTTCAGCTTCAATAACCCGCTTTGCTTCACTTAACGTTAAATTGACAACATCGGGAACCTGAATCTTTTTCGGTTGCATGACAGCAAATACGGTAATAATTGCAATAATTACAAGCAAAATGGCTGGTAACAACCACTTCTTCTTTTTCTTCGGTGACGATTCGGGTTGAGCTTTGGGTTTTTTCGATTCTGCTGCAAGCTGCACGCGATCAACTACCATTGTTTCTTCTGTAACGGGTGTGATTGCTGCTTGCTTTTTACGCATCATAATCGGCATTTCCTGTGTTGCCTCAAGTTCTTGTGCAATTGCATTGACAGTTGTATCTTTTGATACTAAAATCGGTACAATTGCTTCGTTCATCCGCTCCGCAAGTAATGCTGTCTGCAAATCATTTGCCATTGCTTCCGCATTTGGATAGCGATGAATTTTTTCTTTAGCAGTTGCTCGATGAATGACATTCACTAAGCTATTTGGGACTTGGGGATTTTTTTCTTGAATATCTGGCAAGTCATCTTTTAAATGTTTCAAAACAATCTTAACAGCACTTTCACCTTCAAATGGTAATTCACCAGTTAACATTTCAAATAAAACAACACCGAGTTCATATAAATCCGATTGATTTGTTGCCGTCTCACCACGAACTTGTTCAGGTGATAAGTATTGCACTGACCCCATGACTGAGTGTGTTTGCGTCAAACTTGTGGCCTCTTGCGTTAATGCAATTCCAAAGTCC
>JBOFSL010000128.1:0-2189 GCA_051651525.1 Culicoidibacterales bacterium
TAGTAATTATGGGCTTAGTGGCAATTGTATTACTTTTGACAATTCAGCTTGCGCAAATGACAACTCAGGCAGAAGTAGTTCCAAATCAGACGATTTGGACATTTGCTACGGAGGAATTAGTAGAAATAAAGCATGAGGATTTCATTTTAACATCAAACCAAATACTCGTTGCACCAAAAAGTGAGCAAACAAAAAAAACGTACGAACTCGAAACAGGGAGTTATATCGCGTACATTCACAATTATGACGATAATGGAGTCTTAAACATCGAACAAGTACAAATCATCCAAAATTAACGACAAAAAGCACGACTCAAATTTTGAGAATGTGCTTTTTTTGCTTTGAAATTTACACGATTAAACAATGAATAGTTGAGCAAATGCCAATTTTTTGCTGTTTTTCAAAAAAATCGAAAGAAGTGGGTATAAAATTTGACATATTCAAAAACATTGATATATAATAGTTTAGCAAAATCAAATATAGAGGCTTATCGATGGAAAATGAAAATAAACGTGGAGTGTGAAGTGATGGTGAAGTTGAATCAAGTACTAAAATATAATCGTGCCGTCATGACCGCGCGAAATCGATGTTGTTGTGCAATGTTTAAATAAAAAAATCAACGAAAGTAAAGGAAAAGAAGATGTTTACAGGACCATTTTTTGAACAGTTTTTAGTTTTAACAAGCCCATTAACGCTTGTTGCATTAGCACTATTAGGAGTAGCTTTTTATGTATTATATCGCTTACAACAAAAGCAAACAAAATTTTCGAAGCGGATGTTTATTGCTCTGACAATAGGACTTGGTTTAGGAATTGTCTTACAACTTGTAGCTGGATTGCCAACCGATCCAATGTCGATAACATGGTTAAGTGAAACGACAACGTGGTATTGATTATTTGGAAATGGTTTTACAAAATTACTCCAAATGCTCGTAATTCCAATTGTACTTGTATCAATTATTCGAGTAATAATGAACCTTGAAGGTCAAAATCTTGGTAAAATGACGGGTCGAACAATCGGTTGGTTATTAGGAACAACGGCAATTGCTGCTATTATTGGGATGATTATGGCGAATTTATTCCAATTAGGAACAGGTTTAGAATTAGTTGCTTCCAATGTTGAACCAAAAGAAGTCACAGATATTGTCACGACGTTCTTAAATTTATTACCAGCAAATCCAATTAAAGTGATGAGCGAAGGAAATATTGTTGCCCTAGTTATTTTTGCAGCTTTTGTTGGTGTAGCAACGAAACGGATGGATACTCGTAAACCGGAACAAATTGCGCCCTTTAAATCATTAGTTGAAGCAATGTATCAAATTATTATGAGTATTGCGATGTCAATTATTAAATTAATGCCATATGGAATTGTTGCTTTATTAGCTGCTACGATTGCGAGTCGGGGGTTAGAAGCGATTTTATCGGTCGGTATGGTTGTAGTCGTAATTTATTTATCAATTGGATTACAATTTATCGTACATTTATTAGTCATTGCTGGACATGGATTGAACCCAATTCATTATATCCGTAAAGGGTATGAGCCACTTATTTTCGCTTTTACGTCACGTTCAAGTCTTGGGACATTACCAGTGACAATTGAAACGTTAACAGAAAATCTTGGAGTTAATGTTGGAACTGCGAACTTTGTTGGAAGTTTAGGAACAACGATGGGAATGAACGGGTGTGCTGGAATTTATCCAGCAGTTATCGCCGTGATGTTAGCGCGCATGACTGGTACACCAATGGATGCCCAATTTTATGTATTATTATTAATAGTCATCACACTTGGTTCAATTGGAATTGCCGGAATTCCAGGAACGGCAACGGTTGCGGCTTCAGTGACATTGAATGGTGTTGGACTTGGTTCAGCATTTAGTTTCATCGGTCCAGTTTTAGGAATTGATCCAATTTTAGACATGGGACGTACAATGTTAAATGTGAGTGGTACAATGGCAACAGCAATTGCTGTTGATAAATCACTAGGGACACTAGATGTTGATGCATATCAGGCGAAACAACAAACACTAGATGAAGAAGTTGATAACGAAGCATAATATTCGAACAAGCAGCTAATTTTACAGAATAAACGAGGTCGAAAACGATGAAAGTTATTATCATTGGAGGGATTGCTGCAGGGACAACGGCAGCAGCAAAGTTAAGTCGTGTCAATCCACAAGCACAGATTACAAT
>JBOFSL010000129.1:0-4886 GCA_051651525.1 Culicoidibacterales bacterium
CTGATGAATCAACACCGCCGCTCATTCCGACAACGATTCGTTTTTTTTCCATTTTTTGCTTCCGCCTTTCGGGGCGGCAACTCATTATTTGAAGGTAAGAGTTTTGCCACCATCATATTTTATCTGCTCTATTTTATCATATTTTCGGATTTCAAAAAGCTGAATTCAGTTTTTTAATCACTTTTCGCGCGACCTTAATTACCCTCCCCAAAAAGTTAAAATTTAAAAATACTGATTCCACGTTTTTGATTACGTTACCACCCACGAACCGACTTGAAGGCTTCGTGCTTTTTTACAATGCCCGTGATATAATACAGTTACGATTTGCATTTAGAAAGGATGATACATATGAACATACCGCTAGCCCATCGACTGCGGCCAAAAACAATCGATGACGTTGTCGGCCAACAGCATTTACTTGGTCCAAATAAACTTTTCCGGCAATTACTCCATCATCAGCGCCTGATTTCCTTGATTTTTGCTGGTCCTCCAGGGACTGGAAAAACAACAACAGCGCAATTATTGGCACAAGCGATTGACTTGCCTTACGAAGTGATGAATGCTGTCACTGTCAATAAAGCTCAAATCGATTTAATGATTCACCGAGCCCAAATGGAACGTCAACTCGTCCTAATTATGGATGAAATTCATCGACTAAATAAAGATAAGCAAGATTTATTGCTTCCCCATTTAGAAACCGGATTAATCGTTTTAATCGGAATGACAACTGCCAATCCATATCAGGCGATTAATCAAGCAATTCGTAGCCGTTGCCAAATTGCGACTTTTGAATTAATTACCCCAACTGATATCGTCTCAGCATTGCAACGCGCCGTGGATCAAGATCAGTTATTTGCCAAATTAACCGTGACGCCTGAAGCACTGACTTTTATCGCTAGTCAATCAAGTGGTGATATTCGTTTCGCCTTAAATGTGTTAGAAACTGCAACGTTAATGTGTGCTGACCAAGTTATTGACGTCGAAACGATTCAAGCCTTTCTTGAACGTCCGAATTTAATCCACGATACAACTGATGACCAGCACTACAATCTTGTTTCAGCTTTTCAAAAGTCAATTCGTGGGAGTGATGTTGATGCTGCCCTGTATTGGCTCGCACGCCTTGTTGCCGCCCAAGATTTGGAATCAATTGCTCGACGATTACTCGTCATTGCCTATGAAGATATTGGCTTAGCCAATCCCCAAGCAATTGGTCGGACACTCGCAGCAATTGAAACTGCTCGCGAACTCGGATTCCCAGAAGCGGCGATTCCTTTAAGTGTGACTGTTGCTGATTTAGCATTATCACCGAAGTCTCGCTCAGCGTATAGTGGCTTAAAACTCGCGCTCGCTAAAATTGAAGCCGGAATGACTCCAGATGTCCCAGAATTCATCAAACTCCACCCGCGAGGAGTTCCTTTCGAAAAACGCTACGATTGGGAAAATCGCCAAAAATGGTATCGCTATAATTATTTACCGCAGTCGTTACAAGCGACTCAATTTTATACACCCGAACAAACATCACGCTACGAACAAGCACTCGCAAGTCAGTATCAACAACGACCGAAAGATACAGATCAATAAAAAAGGCTCAATTCCGGAATATCCGAGATGTGAGCCTTTTTTTATTTTGCTTTTTTCGCTTGTAAAAATTTAATCGTATGCATGACAATGACAAAGCCAGGAATCGCGAAGATAACACCAACTAGGCCGAAGAAATTCCCACCGATAAACATTGAAAGTAAAATCAATAAATCATGTGATTGCATAGAATGTGAATAAATCCGTGGTTGGATAAAGTTTGCATCAACTTGGCTATAAATCAGCAAACCAATTCCGGTAATCAAGAATAACTGGAATGAAATCGGTAACGTAATTACCGCAATGACTATCGAACCAATAATACTTCCGAACATTGGAATTAACTGAATCAAGTTAAATACGAGCGCGAGCGCAATTGCATTTGGTGTATTCGTTAGGGTAAGTAAAACTGAAACAATAACAAACCCAATGCTCGTAATAATTCCTAACGCTTTCAAGTAAATCCGCATTTCCAAATTGAGTGTTTCAAAATATTTTACCCATGTGGCTCGCGTTTTCTCAGGAAAGACCAGACTCAACCCACTCATAATTCGCCGGTAATCAATTAAGAAGTAGGCTGCAATGACGAACATCATAAATAAATTGAATAGATAACCAGTTGCTAGTGATACATACGCTGTTGCTGTTGTTAACAACCAACTTGATACACTCGCTAAGACACTTGGCCACTGTTCCGTCACAATTGCATTGACTTGCGCCAAGACTGCCGAATCAACATTTTGGCTTAACCAATCAAAGAAATCTGTTACTGATGAAAAGACCGCATATAATTGCGTTGCAACTAATGGGAAAATAAATAACAGTAAATAAATTAAAATTGTTGCGGCAATCACTAAGACTAACAACGACGTTAATGCCCGCATTCGGCCTTTGAGCCATTTTGTCGATACGAGTTCAACAACTGGTAAAAATAAATACGCAATAATAAATCCACCAATAAATGGCGTTAAGACTGCTAAACCAATACTGAAAAATGTTGCATAATTTTCCCATGCCACTGGTAGTAAAATTAAAATAACTAGGACAAGCGTCGCTGAAATCAGGCCTCGTGGCGTTGAGAATTTACGTAATAATTCTTTTTTATCCATACACTTTCACCCTTCTTTGCGAATAATTCACAAATTATAAATTTTGTATTTTTATCATAGCATACCACAACACTAAATTGATGTTATCAGCAATATTTTTGTGAATTTTCTCAATTTTTTGAGTAGTTTTTCATCTCACTTCTATCGTCTCCTGTAATTTTATCTGCCTCTATGCGTAAAAACCTAAAACTCACACCAGTTGGGGTGTTGAGTGCTTGAAAATCAATTACGTAGCGTTGAGCAAATTCATGACAAATCGCTAAACCTAATCCGTACTTACCACCACTTCCAGTTGCAAATGGTTGGAAAATCCGTTGTTGCTCAGCCTGAGTTAACTTCGGTCCATCGTTATGAATCATTACTTGCTCGTCATCAACTTGAATATGAATCGTTGTCATTGCATAACGTAAGGCATTATCGATTAAGTTATCGAGTACTTGCTCCCATTCCCACTGCGTTCCTGGCCATAATACACCTTGATCGAGTTCAACTTCAAAGCTAATTTGGGATTGAAGTGGTTGAACTTTCTTAATATACGCCTCAACAATGGCACTCACATTACTTTGTTGGTCTTCGGTTTCAACTTGTTGCATTTTCGCATAGCTCAGCAACTGTTCAACTTTACGATTGAGTACTTTCGCTTCTTCATTGATAATCGCTACACTCGCTGCTAATGTGCCTTGAGGATAAATTCCATCTGCAATCGCTTCAGTATATCCCTGAATAACGGCAATCGGAGTTTTTAAATCATGTGAGGTGTGATGAAAAAAGCGTATTTGTTGCTGCTCAGCTAATGCTAATTGCTGTTGCACTGCTTGTAACTTTAGGGCGACTTCGCCAATTTCATCGTGACGTTTCACATCTAAACGCGCTTGCCAATTTCTCGCGCCGATTTGTTGCGCAAATTGATGAATCCGTTTCAAATCTTTAGCTAAATACAGCGTCCAAATTAAAAAGATAGCACTCCCACATATAAAGAGCGCACTAAATAAAATAACTACCTCTTGTAACAAGACATTCGACAAAAATGATGGAACTCCTGCAAGTACGTAGGAAATTACGAAAATTTCTTCCGGTTCGGAAATTTTCGTAATTTGCACATTCATCAATTGTTCGCCAATTTCATAATGATATTGCAATTTTTTTTGTTGTTGCGAGTTCGCAATTTGTGTTAATTCATTAAAGAGGCGCTGTTCTGGAAAACTACTTTGTGACAACACATTTTTCGCTTGATCAATAATCAGCGTTTCCACACCATTCACTGGTTGAAATTGCTGTTGTGCGACATACAGCGGTAAATCTTTAATAATTTGGGCTTGTTGCATTTCAAGTTCGTGTAATTTTTGTTCGATAAACGTTGTTTGATAGCGTTGTTGAATCACTTGCGCCGCGATAGCAACACCACTAACCATCACACACGCATAAATCGCAATAATTTTCCAACGTAAGCTTAGCTTTAAACTCATAATAAACGATATCCTTGTCCATAAATGGTTTCGAGGGTTAATTCTGGCATTTTCTTCCGTAATCGTCGAACTAAGTCATCGACAACACGATCGCTCCCAAAGTAATCATTCCCCCAGAGCGCTTGTAACAATTGTTCCCGTGTCACCGGTTGTTTATAATATTTGATTAAATACGCTAACAGTTGAAATTCGCGGAAAGTCAACTCTAACTTGTTCCCAATTTGATCAGAAACTGTTTCGGTTTTAAAATCAATTTCATACCCATTTAGCATTTTTTTCGTTGGTTCACTTTCACCGTACACACGTGTCAATAATCGTTGCATCCGGAGTAGTACTTCTTTTGGCGAAAACGGTTTGGTAATATAATCATCACTCCCCAATTCTAACCCTTGAATTCGGTCATATTCACTATCTCGAGCGGAAAGGCACATAATTGGAATAATCGGATTTTTTTGGCGAATAATACTCAATAATTCCCGGCCATCGCCATTTGGCAACATAATATCTAAAATCCAGGCATCAATCTTTTCATCTTCACATGCTTCGCATGCTTGTGGATAATCATGAAAACACTGTACTGCTAGGCCTGCTTGCTGAAAATAGACTTTGAGGAGTTGCTGTAAATTTGGTTCATCTTCGACAATCGCAATTGTAAATCTTCGCATTTTCTTCCCTCACTTTACTTCTCTTTTATTGTACGCATTCCACTCACTTCTTGCAAGTCGCAACCGTT
>JBOFSL010000130.1:0-3370 GCA_051651525.1 Culicoidibacterales bacterium
TCTCGTCTTCCGTGGCGTCAATCGTCATGAATTTAGTGCAACTCATGGTCGCGCGGTCACGAACGAAGAGATGGAATGGGATGTGAAGTTTTTAAAAGCAAACAATTTCAACTCAGTGCGGACATCACATTACCCGAACGCGACCTATTTCTATGAATTATGTGATAAACATGGCTTATATGTGATGGATGAAACTAACCTCGAAACACATGGAACATGGCAACGTCTAGGTGCTGTTGATGGCAATGAAGGAACAATTCCAAATAATCGCAGCGAATACTTAGAAATTATTTTAGATCGGGCAGCTTCAATGCTAGAACGTGATAAAAACCACCCAAGTATCATCATTTGGTCATGTGGGAATGAAAGCTTTGGTGGTGAAAACTTATACGTGATGTCGGAATATTTCCGCAATCGTGATGCCAGTCGACTTGTCCACTATGAAGGGGTATTCTGGGATCGTCGTTTCAATGAAACGTCAGATATGGAAAGTCGGATGTACGCCTATGTCAAAGATATTCGTGAGTTTTTAGAAAATGATCCACAAAAACCGTTTATTTTATGTGAATATACGCATGCAATGGGGAATTCAAATGGGGGAATGGATAAATATATCGCTCTTGAAGATGAATATCCAATGTATCAAGGTGGCTTTATTTGGGATTATATTGATCAAGGTTTATGGGCAACAAATGCCAAAGGCGAACAATATTTAGCCTTCGGTGGCGATTTCGGTGATCAGCCAACCGATTATAACTTCTGTGTCAATGGGATTGTTTATGCGAATCGCGAAGCATCACCGAAAATGCAAGCAATTAAAGGGGCATATCAACCATTTGTGATTCAAGTTAATGGCAGCGACGTGACGATTCAAAATAAACACTGTTTCACAAACTTGAATGCTTACGATGTGACGTGGACAGTAGCAACACCGACCCAAGTGCTGACAACGGCAACATGTGTAGTTGATGTCGCACCATTAACGACAGCAACGCATGATTTAGGTATTCACTACCCACAAACGAATGAAGAAGTTGTCATTACGGTTTCAGTTCACGAACGTCAAGCTACATACTACGCGGAAGCTGGGCATGAAATTGCGTTCGGTCAACAAGTCATCAAAGCGACAGCAGTGGCGAAACCAAATGAAATCCAACCATTCGCGATTGCGGAAGGGGATGTCAACGTTGGGATTAGTGGAGAAGGCTTTGAAGTCATCTTCGCGCGCAACTTAGGACGAATTGTGTCGTTGAAATATGCTGATGTGCAATATATCCACCAACCAAACTTGAGCCTAATGCCAAGTTTCTGGCGAGCGCCAATCGATAATGATCGTGGGTACCAAGCTCAAATCACGTCGGCACAATGGAAAATTGCCTCACTGTACGCGATGCATACGAACATGGAAGTGACACGTCAAGCAACTGGCTTAACTGTTACGTTCACGTATAACTTAAATACGACGCCAGCTTCAAGTGCTAAAGTTACGTATGAAATTGATAGTCATGGTGCAATTACTGTGACAATGAGTTATGCCGGTGTTGAAGGCTTGCCAGAAATGTTCCGCTTTGGGATGGATATGGCGATTCCAGCCGAGTTTAATACACTGACATGGCGTGGATTAGGACCACTTGAAACGTATAGTGATCGTGAATTTGGTGCCAAATATGGCACATTTACAAATAAAGTTGCTCAAAACTTGGCAGATTATGTTATTCCACAAGCATGTGGAAATCATACACACGTGCAATCAGCAACACTGACGAATGCGGCCGGTGCTGGATTACTACTGACTGGAGCGCAACCGTTAAGCTTCACGGCCTTGCCATATACGTGTCATGAGCTCGAAGCAGCTTTCCATCACTATGAGTTACCACCAGTTCATAAAACAGTAGTATCAATCAACCTTGTTGAAATGGGTGTTGGTGGCGATGATTCATGGGGAGCACAACCGCATCCAGAATACAAAGTCCCAGCTAATCAAAACTACACGTATCAATTTACAATTCAACCAGTTCAATAAAAAAATGTAGAAAAAAGTTATGCAGAAGGTATAGCTTTTTTCTAGTTTTTAGTATGATACTGAAGATAATCGGATACACAAATATCATTTATTATTAATTTTAATACATATATTTTATTGTTATTTAGAGAAAAAAGAGCATCTTATTAATAATTTAAGACATTATAGGGTGGAATATCGTATTCTGAGAGAAGATATGGTAAAATTAAGGTACGGATTGAAAGAGGGCCAGATGAATGGAATACATATTACGCAAATGTGAAGATACAGGTATGATTGTAATTGATGATCAGCGAAAAATTATCTATGCCAATAACTGGGTCATAGAAAATTTTGGTGATGATTACAATCAAATTTTTGGGAAATATTTAAATTGTCAAATGGATAAGGTTTTAGAACAAATTGATTTTACGTCAGAACATGCGTGCAAAACGTGTATCATTAATGAAACGATTGAAGACGTGAAATTGACGGGTAAATCGATTATTCTTGAAGGGGTGACTGTCAAAAAAAACAACCTTGATTTAGATATCGATGTGACGATGAAATTTTCAAAATTAGCGAATACAGTACTAATTGAACTGTTAAATCTTGATGTCCAAATATTTAAAGTCGATTTTTTGATGAAAATGGCAGATAAATCAAAAGATATTATGTTTTTCAAAGATGCACAAGCACGTTATTTATATGTTAATAAAACATATGCTGATTTTTGTGGGAAATCACCAGGCTATTTAATTGGAAAAACGGATGAAATATTAGTCGAATTGGGGATTTTACCTTCTGAAATATATGAGCAATGTCTCAATGGTGATCGAATCACGTATGAACAAGGTTACTACCACGATGTCGAAACAATGGGGGAACAGTATTTCCGAATTTCAAAAGAACGAATTGATGGCGGTATTTTAGGCGTTGCCCGGGATATTACTGAAGAGGTTCAAGCGATGAAACAAGCTGAAACGGATGAATTAACGAAAGTAAATAGTCGCTATAAATTCGAAAAAGATATCAAAGTTGTATACGAGAAACAAGAACCATATGATTTGGCAATTATTGATGTTGATGATTTACGGATATTAAATAATACATACGGCCATTTAAAAGGCGATACATATTTAAAGATACTGTGTCGAATCTTCATGAATCAAACAGATACGCGTTTTTATCGTGTCGGTGGTGATGAATTTATCGCACTGATTTCACATCAAAATACAGATGCTTTGACTGTTTTCACGCAAATTAAGGCTGAAATTGAAGCACTTCAGTTAAATCCGAAGTTATCAATTAGTGTTGGGATTGGAACGCTTGATTTTAGCCAAAGTTACGATGATAATTATGATCGAA